>JAAXVP010000434.1 GCA_013335435.1 Thiobacillus sp.
GCCGTCCTCGCCGGTGCCGGCGTTGGCGTTGCCGGTGTTCACCACCAGGGCGCGGATGCCGCGGGTTTGCGTGTGATCACCATGCAGGTGCTCCTTGCACACGGTCACCGGCGCGGCGCAGAAGCGGTTCTGGGTGAACACCCCCACCACCTCGGCATCGTGGGCGAGGGACATCACCAGCACGTCCTTGCGGCCGGGTTTCTTGATGCCGGCGGAGGCGATGCCCAGTTCGACGCCGGGCACGGGCAGGAGGGCTTGGGGATCGGGGGCGGCGAGATTGACGGGCATGGCGGGAATCCTCGGGTTCGAACGGTCGCAATTTTAATGGCCAACGCGGCCCCGCATCGATTCCGTCATTCCCGCGCAGGCGGGAATCCAGGCCAATTCGACTGGGCTCCCGCCTGCGCGGGAGCGACGAAACCCATCCGGTCCGGCAGCGGCCGCTATTCTACTTCCTGCCAGCCACCGTCGCCGAACAGCAGAGCGCAGCGTATGCGCTTGTCCGGGTAGAACGCGGCCATAGCCGAGCGATAGTCGGCCAGTTGCTCCAGATAGGCTTCGTTAAAACCGCCGGTCTTGTAGTCGAGCACCCAGACCTCGTCTTCGTATTCGACCAGGCGGTCGATGCGCCGGACCTGGCCGTCGGCACCGACGTAGGCGACCTCGTTGCGGCCCCGGCCGGAGTCGAAGAAGCGGCGCGTGGCCGGATTGGCCAGGATGGCCGAGGCGGTCTCGCGCACTGACGCGAAGGCCGCCGCGCCCAGGCCAAGATCGCTACGTATCGCCCCGTCCGCCACGCCCTCCGTAGCCAGTTCGAGGTAGCGGTGGACCCGGATGCCGAAGTCGATTTCCGGGGTCGACGGTGGCCGCAGGCGGCCGATGCCTTCCAAACCCTCCCCCGCTGGGGGCGGGTGGCCCGCAGGGCCGGGGGAAGGAGCAACCTTCTCCACACCGTGCTCCCTCTCCCCCAGCCCCTCCCCCGGCGGGGGAGGGGAGAACGCCAGCGCTGGCAGCCCGGCCATCTCCGCCCGCTCCAGCGCGCCGGCGAGGAGCGAAAGCCAGGTTCCGTCCTTGGCCTCTTCCAGGCCGCTGACGATCAGCGCCTGTTGCGCGCGGGTCATGGCGACATACAAGAGGTTGAGGTTCTCCCGCGCCGTCAGTGCGCGCTCCCGCTCGAACAGGTCGGCGCGGGCATGGCCGCACAGGTCGCCGGCGCCATGCAGGGAAAAGTGCGCCGGCCGCTCGGCCTCGGGCGGCCAATCGATCAGCACGCCCAGGTGGTCGCGCTCGCGCCGCTCCTCGTCGGTCTTGATCAGGAACACGATCGGCGCTTCCAGGCCCTTGGCGGCATGGATGGTGAGCATGCGCACGGCATCGCCGGTGCTGGCGGGCGGTTCGTCCGGGGCATCGTCGCCGGCGTCCTCGCCGAGCACCATCAATTCGTCGAGGAAATGCGGCAGGCTCGGGAAACGCCCGCCACCCAGCTTCAGACTCAATTCCAGGACGCCGCGCAGGTTGGCCAGCACGGTGGGCCGCAGGCGCTCGGGAGCCGCCGCGGCATAGCGGGCTTCGGCCTCGCCTTCGTGGAAGATGCGGTCGAGCAGGTCATGCGGCGGCAACGGACCGGCCGCCTCGCGCCAGGCCGTCAGCAGTAGTTGGGCGCGGCGGATATGGGCGGGGGCATCGGCGCGCGTCGCCCAGGCGCGCAGTCGCTCGGACCAGGCCCCGACGCCGGCATCGCGCAGGGCGACCAGGTCGGCGTCGGAGCAACCGAACAGCGGGCTCTTCAGTACCCTGGCCAGCCGGAGGTCGTCGAACGGCATGACCAGGAAACCCAGCAGGGCGACCAGGTCGCCCGCTTCCAAGGTATCCAGGAGGCCGCCGCGGCGGCTGCCCAGGTAGGGAATGCCGGCACTCTTGAAGGCATCCTCGAATACCTCCAGGCCGGTGCGAGTGGCCGTCAGGACCAGGATATCGGCGAACCGGGCCGGCCGGCCGCCGTCCTCAACGACCTCCATACGGCCGACGATTTCCAGGATGCGCTGCGCCACCATCGTCGCCTCGCCGGCGCGCTTGTCCGGCTTCGCGGGCGGCGGTTCGGTGAGCGGGTCGCGCAGGTCGTAACCCTCCCCCGCTGGGACCAGCCCGAAGGGCGCAGGACGCGACGCAGGCGCGGTCCCGAGCGTAGCGAGGGATGGGCCTCCGGCCCACAGAGGGTGGCCCGCAGGGCCGGGTGGGGGAACGCCCTCACCATGCGGCGACCGTTGCTCCCTCACCCCCGCCCC
>JAAXVP010000435.1 GCA_013335435.1 Thiobacillus sp.
TTCGCGACGGCGTCGCACGGAGTTGGCCCTGGGAGCGACGCGGTTTTCGGTCGTCTTTTGCTTGGCCACCACTCGCCCGAGAGAGCGTTCCTCTCCCTCCGTGGCCGAGGGCGCTGGAACGCTTGTCGCCCCCGGCCAGGACCAGTCCCTTGAAACGGGATTTTACATCCGCGAGCACCGCCGCAAAATCCTGCAGCAGCTCCAAGCCGATGGCGTTGGTGACGCCATTGGCGAGCCGTACCAGGGCCACTTCCCCCCGTCTGCTGGGCACCTTGCGGAATGTGGCAAGGGCGCGCTCCAGCCCCTTCAGCAGGCTTGCCAGGACGGCGCGGTTCCCTGCCGAGCTCCCGCCCACGACGACGAGATAAGGCTGGTTGACGGCTTCGGAGCCGGGGATCGCGCTTGTCGTTGTGCCCTTCATTACCGTACCGGATCGCTATTCACCAAGGATGGTCGGTGGATGGTAAGCCGAAGACGCCCGCTTTTCCACGCGACCCGACAGAAAGGCGCGCCAGGCATGCACAAAGACCCCCTTGCGAAACCTCGCCAGACCTTCCATGATTAAGCATCGAAGCCACTCTGGAGAGCACGCCATGATCCGCAAAATCGCCTTCTTTCTCGCCCTTGCCCTCGGCTTTGCCGCCGGCGCCCAGGCCTGTGGCGAAAACGCCGCCAAGCACACCAAGCCGGACATGAGCAAGCCAGCCGCCCCCAAGACGGCGACCTGACCGGAAATCTCACAGAAGGGCGCATAGACGCCCTTTTTTGTAACTGTTCCCGCATCCCCCAAATAACCCAAATGGAGACAAAGATGCCCAACAGAACCCTGCGTCAGGTCATTGAAGGCCAGACCGTCACTTCCGCCCTTGCCGACACCACGGTACGCGCAGCGGCCGTCGCCATGGCCAACCAGCAGGTCGGCGCCATCATGGTGGTGGACGACAAGGGCCTGCTCACCGGCCTGTTCACCGAACGCGACGTGCTCAACCGGGTCGTCGCCAAGGGGCTCGATCCGGACAAGACCCCGCTCTCCGCGGTGATGACCGAGAAACTGCTCACGGCAACCGCCGACAAACCCCTCTCCCACGCCCTGCACATGATGTTCGAAGGCGGCTTCCGCCACGTGCCGGTCGTGGAAAATGGCAAGCCGGTCGGGATGGTTTCGGCGCGCAACGCGCTGGGCCTGGAAATCTGCCAGTTCGAAAAGGAACTCAAGGAGCGCGACCACATCGCCGAGATTCTCTAAGCATCGAGCGCCCACGCGACTGTCGTAACGGAAAGCCCCGCGAGGGGCTTTTCTCTTGTCGGGCCGGCCGCACAAACCGCCAGCCCCGGACGGAAATCGCCTAAAATCGCGTTTTCCCTCGAAAAGCGCCCATCCCATGTTCTCCGGAATCGTTGCCGCCACCGGCCGCATCCTGAGCGTGTCGCCTCTTGAAGACGGCGTGCGCCTCACGGTAGATGTCGGTGCCCTCGACCTGGACGATGTCCAGCTCGGCGACAGCATCGCCAACAGCGGCGTATGCCTCACGGTGGTTGCCCTCGATGGCAACACTGTCCAGTTCGACGTGTCCCGCGAAACCCTCAACTGCACCGTCGGCCTCGACGCACCCGCCGAGGTGAACCTCGAAAAGGCCCTGCGCCTGGCCGACCGCCTGGGCGGCCATCTGGTCACCGGCCACGTCGACGGCATTGGCGAAGTCGTGAAGTTCGCGCCCGTCGGCGAAAGCCACGAGCTCGTCATCCGCGCGCCCGCCGCCCTCGCCGGCTACATCGCCAAAAAAGGCTCGGTCACCATCGACGGCGTCAGCCTCACGGTGAACTGGGTCGACGGCCGCGAGTTCTCGATCAATCTGATCCCCCATACCGTCCAGGTCACCACCCTCAAGCGCCTCGCCGCCGGCAGCACCGTGAACCTGGAAATCGACCTTATCGCCCGCTACGTGGAACGCATGCAAGCCTGGCGTGACACTGGCGAAGGAGCAAACGCATGAGCGCACTGGCCCCCATTCAGGAAATCATCGCCGACATCAAGGCCGGCAAGATGGTCATCCTCGTGGACGAGGAAGACCGCGAGAACGAAGGCGACATCGTCATCGCCGCCGAGTACATCACGCCCGAAGCCATCAACTTCATGGCCAAGCACGCCCGCGGCCTGATCTGCCTGACCCTCACCGAGGAGCGCTGTCGCCAGCTGGGCATCAACCACATGGCGCGCGACAACCGCAGCCAGTTCAGTACCGCCTTCACGGTGTCGATCGAAGCGGCCGAGGGCGTTACCACCG
>JAAXVP010000159.1 GCA_013335435.1 Thiobacillus sp.
CGGGCGGGTCCCGGCATTTTTTATGGGCGCAATGCGAAAGCCGGGTACGTTTTCGCCTGATGAGCGAACGGCTGGGCAGCTCAGGACTCAGGCTGGTCGAGCAACAGCCGGTAGCCCACCCCGGATTCGGTCCGGAGGTGGCTTGGTTGGGTTGGATTCAATTCCAGCTTGCGACGCAGCCCTGTCATGTATACGCGCAAATAGTGGGTGTCCTCGGCATGGCTGGGGCCCCATACCTCGCGCAGCAACTGCCGGTGGGTGAGCACCCGGCCGGCGTTGGCGATCAGCAGGGCGAGCAGCCTGAATTCAATGGGCGTGAGGTGAATCTCCTCGCCGCTTCGCGTAACGCGGCGGCGGGCCAGGTCGACCACGACCTCGCCGAATGCGACCAGGGGCCCCTCGCCGCCAACTGGGTTGGCTCGGCGCAACAGGGCCCGCACCCGAGCCAGGAGTTCGGCCAGGCCGAAGGGCTTGGTCAGATAATCGTCGGCGCCGGCATCCAGGGCGGACACCTTGTCGGTTTCGTCGATCCGGGCCGACAGGATCAGGACCGGAACGGCGGACCAGCCGCGCAGATCGCGCACCACGTCGACACCGTCCCGGTCGGGCAGGCCCAGGTCGAGGATGACCAGGTCAGGCTTGCGGGTGCCAGCCTCGATCAGGCCGCGCTCGCCGGTTTCCGCCTCGATCACGTGGCAACCTTCGGCTTCCAGGCCGGTGCGGAGAAAGCGGCGGATTTGCGGCTCGTCCTCGATGACGACCACGACGCGCGGGGTATCCATCATGTCTCCTCGGGAACACTGGGCGGCTCTCCGGCCGGCAGCGTAATGACGAAACGGGCACCGCCCTCGGGCCGGTTTTCGGCATGCACCGTACCTTTGTGGGCCTGGACGATGGCCCGCACGATGGCCAGACCTAGGCCGACCCCCGAGACCGGCGATTCCTCCTGGCCACGGGCAAATTTCTCGAAGAGGATATTTTCCTTTCCGGGCGGCAGGCCTGGGCCATTGTCAGATACGGCAATGGCGACCCGATCGGCTTCGTTATGCGCGGTGATCTCGATGAGACTGCCCGGCGGCGTGTATTTGGCGGCGTTCTCCAGGAGGTTACAGAACACCCGTTCCATCAGCACGCTGTCGAATTCAAGCAGCGGCAGGTCCGCGGTCAGGTCGACCCGGATGTTGTGCCGCGCCAGTTGACTGGCCATGCCTTGCAGGGCGGCGCCGATCACCTCATCGAGCGGCTGCCATTCCCGCTTCAGCCGGATGCTGCCTTCCTGCAGACGCGCCATGTCGAGCAGGTTGCTGACCAAGAGGCTGGTGCGCAGGGACTCGGCGCGGATGGCCTGGGCGATCTCGGCCTGGGTGGTGGGCAAGGGCGGGCCGGCCAGGGGCAGGGAGTCGGCCAGGCCGGCCAGCACGGTGAGCGGGGTGCGCAGGTCGTGCGACAAGGCTGACAACAGGCCGTTGCGCAGCCGTTCCGACTCCATCTTCACCAGGGCGTCCTGGGCCACCTCGACGTAATGGACCCGCTCCAGGGCCAGGGCGATCTGACCGGCCAGGGTCTCCAGCAGGCGGGTCTGCTCGGGCAGGAAGATCAGGCGCTTCTGGCTGGGCAGCAGGGCCAGGACCCCGCGCGTGCGCATGGGCGCCTTCAGCGGCAGGTAGTGCATGGGGGCGCCGGCCAGGCTCTGGGTGCCGAGGCCGGCAGGCTGCTGGTGATCGTAGACCCACTGGGCGATGGCCGGTTCCAGGCCGGCCTCCTTGTGGCCGGCGGCCGGGAGCGTGACATGCAGCTTGTCCTGGGCGTCCGGCAACAGGATGCAGACCTTGGCCTGGAACAGGCTTTCCAGGTGCTGGCGCGCGGTGTCCACGATCTGTTCCGGCATCAGGGCGCCGGCCAGTTCCCTGCCCAGTTCGTTGAGGGCCCGGGTGCGCCGTTCCCGGTACATGGCGATCCGGGCCTGGTAGCGCAGGTTGGCGGCCAGGCCGCTGATGGTCAGCGCCACCGCCAGCATGATGAAGAAGGTCAGCAGGTAGCGGGTGTCGGCGACGGTGAAGGACAGATGCGGCGGTACGAAGAAGAAATCGAAGGCCAGCACCGAGAGCACCGACCCCAGCACCGCCGGGCCGCGCCCGAAGCTGGCCGCCACCCAGACCACGCCGACCAGATAGAACATGATCAGGTTGGCGATATCGAACCAGGGGTGGACCAGGCTGGCCACCACGGTGGTGACAGCGCACACCCCGACGGCCCAGGCATAGCCCGGCCAGCGCTGCTTGCCGGAAGGTTCCATCTCGGCATCGAGCGGCATGGTGGTCGCCTTGTCGGTCGGCGGCGCCTCCTCCTCGTGGGCCACCACGTAGACGTCGACGTCCTCGGCCAGGGCCGACAGGCGGTCCGACAGGGGCGCCCGCAGCATGCGCGACAGCCCGGTGCGCAGGCTCTTGCCCACCACCAGCTTGGAGGCGTTGCGGCTGACCGCATAGGCCAGCAGGGTCTGGGTGTCCTCCTGGCCGGACAGGGTGGCGGTCTCGGCGCCCAGCTCGCGGGCCAGGGCCAGGGTGCGCAGTATCTTGTCGCGGTTGCTGTCGGACAGCTTCTGCAGCTTGGCCGTCTCGACATAGACGGCGATCCAGTCGGCATGCAGGCTGGCCGCCAGGCGGGCGGCGGCGCGCACCACGCGGTCGCCGCCGGCGCCGGGGCCGACGCACACCAGCAGCCGCTCCTTGGCCTGCCAGACGTCGCGGATGGCCTGGTCGTCGCGGTACTCGCGCATCTGGGCGTCGACCCGGTCGGCGGTGCGGCGCAGGGACAGTTCGCGCAGGGCGATCAGGTTGCCCTTGCGGAAGAAGTTGCGGATCGCCCGTTCGGCCTGGTGGGCCAGGTAGACCTTGCCCTCCTTCATGCGCTGGAGCAGTTCGTCGGGCGGCAGGTCGACCAGGGCGACATCGTCGGCCCGCTCGAAGATGCGGTCCGGCAGGGTCTCGCGCACCTGGATGCCGGTGATGCCGCCGACGATGTCGTTCAAGCTCTCCAGGTGCTGCACGTTGACCGTGGTCCAGACGTCGATGCCGGCGTCGAGCAGTTCCTCGATGTCCTGCCAGCGCTTGGGGTGGCGCGAGCCGGCGACGTTGGAGTGGGCCAGTTCGTCGACCAGGATCAGGGCCGGCTTGCGGGCCAGGGCGGCGTCGAGGTCGAACTCGGCCAGCTCGCGGCCCTGGTAGTCCACCGGCTTGGCCGGCAGCCGCTCCAGGCCCTCCAGCAGGCGGGCGGTCTCGGCGCGGCCGTGGGTCTCGGCCACGCCCACCACCACGTCGGTGCCCTGTTCCTTGGCGAGGCGCGCCGCCGACAGCATGGCGTAGGTCTTGCCGACCCCCGGGCAGGCGCCGAAGAAGACCTTCAGCCGGCCCTTGCGGGCGCGTTCCGCCTCGGCCTCGATGCGGGCCAGGAGTGCGTCGGGGTCTGGGCGGTTGTTCGGGACGTCGGCGGTCATGGGCTCAGTTTAGTTTGCGCTGGCCGGGCGCGGCCGAAAGGCCGTTGCCGGGAACGCGATGGCGTCAGCATAAGCAGGAGCGCATCAAGATTCCGTAAAAATTGATCTTGATTCGCACCCATGCTCCGGACCGCGGTCCTGGCGGGTTGCCGGACACAGCCGGGCGCCCCAATGTCGGCACGCGACTTTGTGGGAGCGACCTCCAGGTCGCGAACAACCGGGGCTTCCGGGTGGCAATAACCGTCTACCGAACCACACCGCCCATGGCGGGCTGGAGCCCGCTCCACAAAGGCCGCTCGGGCGCGGGCCACCGGAAGATTCATGCCAATCAGGAAAACGATTGCGGGGGTGCCGGGGGATTGTCATAAGTCCAGTATCGTGCAAGTTCTCAATTCAATTGCCAATTTGCACGCAGCGCCGCCACACTCCAGCCATGATCCTTCGTGAAGCCACCTCCAGTCTTCGCGCCAGCTTGCCGGCTAGTATCCCATGGTCGCCTTGACCGGCCCCGCCAGGCCGGCAATGTGGCAGCATGATCGTCATGGGCGGGGATCAGGGACAGCCCCGCAGCACTTACCCGGTCGTGTCCTGGAGGGATAGGGGCGACGCTGATGGAGCGATTCGGCGTGGCTTGATTGGCGGCAATTCGGCCAGAGCGGACGGTCGTTTGAAGTCACAAAATTTCGCCGGATGACCACTTTCGGGCATCAAGAAATAATCAGAAGTGAATCTTGAATCGGTCATCGGCTTGATGGGGAACGACCAGCAGAAGTGACACAAGTACAGTCAGAAATGTTTCTTGACGTCGCCCCCAAGTTGCCCGACCTTGACCTATCGGCCGATGGCAATAGCGGAGTATCCTCTGCTCGACAATCGCGCCAAATAAAATTATGGCCAACTTAATTGATATTAAGGGATTCAACCAATGACCATTGAGCCAACCCGCGAGATTCTTCGAGCGTATAAAGATTTGGATTTGAGTACCGTTAACGAGGCCGCTACGCGACTCAAAGTAATTGATCGTATATTGCGAGAAATCTTGGGATGGCTCTATGAAGACATCAGTCCAGAAGAACACGTTACCGAAGATGGAGCGACAACTTATGCAGACTACATCCTGAAAACAGCGAATGCCGCAATTGTTGTGGAGGCAAAGAAGGCTGGTGCCGCATTTGTCATGCAAGCGGGAAGCCGTCGTGTAAAGTTAACAAATAGCTTCCTGCAGAGCGAACTTGGAAATGCAATTGTTCAGGCTCGCGATTACGCACGAAAATTTTCAATAGACTTCGCAGTGGCCACCAATGGTTCAATTTGGGCGATTTTCCCAGCGCAGAGGCATGATCAAATTAAGTTTAATGATTCGACCGCTCTTGTGTTTTGGTCGCTAGAAGACGTGCTAAATGAAAGTTATCAAGAGTTCTTTGATCTGCTGAGCCGTGACTCAGTGATCTCGGGAAGTCTTGAGAACGCTCTTCTAGGTCGCGCCCAAAATCAGATAGAAAACAGAAAACTCGGCAGTTATTTCTCTACTAACGCCAGGCCTAATTTAACAAATCCAATATTCCCAATAATTGAAAATGAGGTAATGACTGCGTTTTCAGATTCTGTTGTCGATTTAGATGATGACTCCTTCGAGCGTTGCTACGTTTCTACCACGGAAACGATGAAGTTCGACCACAAGATTCGCATGCATGTAACCCGAAGGGAATCCGTGGTCAGCGGCGCTCTATTGAGGCCCATGAAAAATAGTGATGCTGACGCGCTATTTGGAAAGGTTCAAGCATCAGCTTTAAGTAGTAAATCGCTTGCAATTCTGTTGCTTGGCACGGTTGGTGCAGGAAAGACAACATTCCTACATTACATGCGTAAAATTCGCCTAAAAGAGGTGTTTACACAGGACTCATCACGTCCATATCCGCATTGGTTGCAGTTGGACTTCCTATTAAATTCACCAGAGATATCTGCTACAGACTTCATATACAGATCATTACGTGAGTATATAAATCAAGATCCATTTTTATCTGATTTCGAAAAATGTATTAAGCATGCTTATTCTGACGAAATCAGAGCACTACGAACCGGCCCTCTAGCTTCCTTAGCGAATTTTGAAGATAAACTCAATGAGCGCATTGCTGATCTTATATTTGGAGAATACCAGGAAATTTACCCGTACGTAGATCGAATTCTTCGACATGCCACCAAGAACGTCCCCTTCTTTCTAGCGATCGACAACGTTGACCAAGTTGAAGACGAAGATGTTCAATCGAAGCTCTTTACTGAGGCGCTGACGATTGCCCGTAGGTTGTCGTTAAACCTAATCTTGTGTCTAAGACAAGCAACATTCGCTAAGCATAGAAATTCGCCATCAATCGATGCATTTGATTTTGAAGTTGTTCAAATCGACCCCCCTAAAATATCATCGGTTCTGTCAAAACGGTTTTCTTTGGTACGACACCTTGCTTCAGGTAAGAAAGGTGACTTTGTCGCAGAAAACGGTGCAAGGGTTATCGTAGATGATGCATCTCAGATCGTCGATCTTTTGCAAGGGTCAGTGCTTGGAACGGAAATCGGTACACGTATTGAAGTCCTAGCCACTGAAGACGTTAGGCTTGCGCTTCGAATGACAAGGGAATTCTTGGAGCGAGGTTATACGAATCCAGGCCGAGCAATTGAATATCACAATAAAACTGGTAAGTATGTCCTGCCTAGGCACGAAGCATTTCGCGCAATTATTTTGGGCACTCGTACTGTTTACACAGAAGATTTTTCTCCAATTGGAAATCCATTTGACTCCAGAACCTCTGTAAATCAGGCGCAGCTACTAAGGTTGTTTGTGTTGTCTGCAATAGTTGCTTACGCAACAGAGAGCGGTTTTCGATTTATAGATGGATCGACTATCAGTGAAAATCTACGTAAAATTGGCTTTGGAGAAGGCTATACATCACGCATTTTGGCTGATCTCTGCAAGCACCGGTTTTTATTCACAGCGAATCATGGTGAACCAACAATCGCATCAAGCTTTGTTCCTTCTCGTTTAGGCGGTTACATCGTCCGCGATCTTCTGGCTAATTTCACATTTGTTGAGAATATGATGTTCGACACATATGTGGCAGACCATAAAGTGTGGCAAGAATTGCGCGAACTAAGTCACAAGGTGGAAGCGGAGCGAGATATCGTCAAGCGCCTAACTTACAGAGTTGAACGCGTCCAATTGTTTTATAAATATATGCATGAGTGTCTAACGCCCTTGGTTGTGGAAAGTCAAAAGCGGGGGCTTCCCGCTCAGTGGTGTACTGATGTGATGGCTGAACGCGAAACGGATTTCCGGAAAGAGCTTTCACGCGCCTTAGCTTCTGCAAAACACAACTATGGTCCGGATGGTAGTCACACTTCTGCTGCATCACAAAATATAGGCGATGAGCAGGATGAGGACTTGTCGATGATATAGGGCTTGTCGCTTGTCTCATGAGCTGGAGCTGAAAAATCATTAAGGGCTGATTCGGTCGCGGAGTTGTTAGAACACATCCTGTTTCTAGCCGTTCAAGGACCGTTGCAGACTTTGGCATATTGTCAAAGCTGACTATCACGGAAGGTCTGTTTCAAGGAGTAGCTGACGGTCGGCATCGGCCGATTATCTGCCAGTCACCAAGCCACACGTATTTGCCTCCGCAACCACGAAACCTGTGCTGCGCGGCTGCCTCGGCGTTGCCTTCCCTTCGGTCCATTGAAATGCCCGACATTCAACGTCCACCCGCATCCAGCGCCAGGTTCAGCGCCAACACATTGACCCGGGGCTCGCCCAGGCCGCCGAGCTGGCGGCCTTCGGTGTGGGCCGCCACCAGGGCACGCAGGTTGGCCGGATCGAGGCCGCGGATGCGGGCGACGCGGCCGACCTGATACTCGGCCGCGGCCGGGCTGATGTGGGGGTCGAGGCCGCTGCCGGAGGCGGTGACCAGGTCGACCGGGATCGGCGCGGGGTTGCCGGGGTCGGCCTGCTTGAGCGCTTCCATGCGGGCCTTGACCGCGTCCGCCAGGGCCGGATTGAGCGGGCCCTGGTTGGAACCGGAGGAGGCGCCGGCGTTGTAGGGCGTGGGGCCGGTGGCCGAGGGCCGGGACCAGAAATATTTCGGGTCCGAGAAGGGCTGGCCGATGAGTTCCGAGCCCACCACCTTGCCGTCCTGTTCGATCAGGCTGCCATTGGCCTGGTGGGGGAAGACACCCTGGGCGACGCCGGTGACCACCAGGGGATAGATGGCGCCGGTGACCACGGTCATGAGGGCGAGCATGAGCAGGGCGGGTTTGAGTTCTTTCAGCATGTTCTGTTCCTTTCTGTGATTGGGGCGGTGTTCCCTCTCCCCAACCCCTCCCCCGGCGGGG
>JAAXVP010000436.1 GCA_013335435.1 Thiobacillus sp.
CAGCGCAGCGCCATCAACATGGAAGTGCCCTTCATGCGCTCCTATGCCCTGGCGCTCGTCCAGGCCTGCCACAAGCGTGGCGCGCCGGCCATGGGCGGCATGTCCGCGCTGATCCCCATCAAGGGCGACCCGGTTGCCAACGACAAGGCCCTCGCCGGCATCCGTCACGACAAGACCCGTGACGCCAACGACGGCTTCGACGGCGGCTGGGTGGCTCACCCGGGCCTCGTCTCCATCGCCGCCGAAGAGTTCCAGAAAGTCCTCGGCGACCGTCCAAACCAGTGGGACAAGCAGGTGACCGGCGACTTCGGCCCGAAGGACTGGCTCAACTTCCAGCCCGAGCAGCCCATCACCGAAGCCGGCCTGCGCAACAACATCAACGTCGGCATCCACTACCTCGGCTCCTGGCTGGCCGGCAACGGCTGCGTGCCCATCCACAACCTGATGGAAGATGCGGCCACCGCCGAAATCTCCCGCTCGCAAGTGTGGCAGTGGGTCGTTTCGCCCAAGGGCATCCTCGACGACGGCCGCAAGGTCACCGTTGAAATGGTCCGCCCGATGATTGCCGAAGAACTGGCCAAGGTGAAGGCCTTCGTTGCCGCCCAGGGCGAAGACACGGCCAGCTACGAGCAGGCCGCCGTGATCTTCGACCAGATGTCCCTGACCCCGGAATACCCGGAATTCCTGACCCTCCCGCTGTACGAGGCGATGGACTAAGCCTCGCCATATACGAAGGCAAAGCGAGACAGGAGCGCCGGGGCAACCCGGCGCTTTTTTTATTCCCTTTTCGTGCCCCGCTGACTCACCGGGCCACCGTCTCTGATCGGACACGAACGACTTCGCCCCGCAAGCCATCGACCACGATCTCCTCGCCATCCCGCAAAGCATCGAGAATACCCGGCAGATTCACCACGGCGGGCAGTGCGAACTCACGGGCGACGATGGCACCGTGCGACATGTAGCCGCCGGTTTCGACAACCAGTCCGGCGGCCTTGAGAAAAAGCGGCGTCCAGCCGGGATCGGTCGAGGGCGCGACGAGAATTTCGCCGGTTTGCAAGGCGAGCCCTTCGGCGGGATGCCGCAGGCGGCGGACCTTGCCACGCGCAACACCGGTGCCGGTGGCGACGCCGCGCCAAACACCGTCGGCGGATTTTTTGCCCGTTTCCACCGTTGACCGCGGCATTTCGCCCCCGTACGGCCGCCCCTCGGCACCAAGACAGAACCATTCAGCCGGCGTGCTCGCCTGCCAGACGGCGAACAGTTCGCTCCGCGACGCGACCCGGGCGCGAAGACCATCCCGCGGCAGCAGGCCATGCGCGTAGCGCTCGACCTCGCTGGGCATGAGATGGAAAACCTCCTCGGGGCGGTCGACGGCACCCTCGCCGACCAGGCGCTCGCCGATCAGCAGCCACAGCCGGCGGCCAGTGGCGAGCAGCGCAATCAGCGCGTTGCGCGCGGCTTCGCGCCGGTTGCTGTCGCGGTTGGCGGCCTTGACCTGGGCGCGGATCAGGGGCTGTGCCCAGAACGGCACTTCACGCCTGATGCGTTGCCAGGCGGTCTCGGCCGCCGCCTGCTGACGCTCGCGCAGGGCTGCCGCGTCGACCTGGCCCAGCGCCGGCAGTTGCTCAAGCAGGAGGTCGGGCGCTTCGGACCAGCGCGGATTGCGCAGATAGGTTTCGTAATGGCCGCGATGACCATAGCGGCCGAGGACGTCGGCCAGAGCGGCGGCGAATTTCGGATCTTCCTGCGGTCGACCGGGAAGTGGCGGACGAAAACCGCGGCCGCCCCGCCGGTGACGGCCAGGTACACGGCCTTGAATTTTTTCAACGCGGCCTTCACTTCGGCATTGATCTCCTGCATCGACATCGGCTCGATGCCCCCGATAAGGAGGCAGCGTCTTCACGATTGTGGTAGCCGAAGCGCTGCCACCAACTGAGTCATCCTCGAGTGTAGCCGTGTTGACGATCGCCGTGCCGCCCGGTGTACCGGACTTGATGCGCACATAGACGTAGAACGTCTTGAAGCCCCAAGGTTCGAGAACGCCAGTCCACTCGATCGCGTTCGTGGGTCGGCCTTGGGATACCATACCCTGGCGCGCATCCTCGACCAGGTAGATGTCATCGAGGCCTTGAACGCCCGGGTCACATTTCCCATGGATAATCGCTTGGCTCAGGATGTGGCGCGCGCCTATCGGCTGGCGGTGGGGCGGAATCGCCGGCCGGTGTCGCTGGCCAACCTCCAGAGCTGGCTCGCCCCGCGCCACGCGCTGCTGCTCGAATATCT
>JAAXVP010000004.1 GCA_013335435.1 Thiobacillus sp.
CCCTGTTCTACCACCTGGACGACAGGATGCTGGCCGGTTTCCTGGCCGGTCGCATGTTCACCTGGATATTCATCGCCGGCATGGTCTGCGGCGGCTGGCTGCTGATCCACCGTCTTATGCGCTTCGGCGCCGGCGCCCTCAAGCAGGCGGCCTTCTGGATCGTGCTGGTCATGCTGCTGCTGACCCTGGCCCAGCATTTCGGCATCCAGCCGATCATGCAGCAGCTGAAGGACCAGGCCATGCCCCAGGACGTCATGAAGAGCCTGTTCAAGGACCGCTTCGCGGCCTGGCACGGGGTGTCGAGCGTGGTCTACCTGATCGAGTCCCTGCTTGGCCTGGTCCTGGTGGCCAAGCAGAACGTCAGATAAGTATCAGGGCAGGGATCATGGCATTGCGCCATGACCGGCCCCTCACCCATTCCCCCTCCCGCATGGGGCGAGGAGGACGAGGAGTCGCCTTGCGGCAAATTATGGCAAGTGCAGGCGCGGTTCCTCGGCCGGTTTGTAGACCAGCAGGATCTTGCCGATGTGCTGCACCGGGGCGCAGTCCAGCTGGTTGCAAATCTCCGCCAGCCAGGCCTCGCGCACGGCACGGTCGTCACCGAGGACCCGGATCTTGACCAGTTCGTGGGCGGCCAATGCCCGCTCGGTTTCCTTCAGCACCGCCTCGCTCAGGCCGGCGCCGCCGATCATCACCACCGGCTTCAGGCTGTGCGCCTGGGCCTTGAGGAACTTGCGCTGTTGGGGCGTTAGATCGAGCATTTGACTCTCCGTAAACAAGCGGCCGATATTACATGAAACGACAAGCCAAGACCCACGCCTGGCACCACCAGCACGTCAACGATTTCTACGTGAAACAATCGGTCGAACAGGGCTGGCGCTCGCGCGCCGCCTTCAAGCTGATGGAGATCGACGACAAGGACCGCCTGCTCAAGCCGGGCCAGACCGTGGTCGACCTCGGTTGCGCGCCGGGCGGCTGGTGCCAGGTCGCGGCCCAGCGCATGAAGGGGCAGGGCCGCATCATCGGAGTGGACCTCCTGGAGATGGTGGGCATCGGCGGCGTCACCTTCATCCGGGGCGACTTTACCGAGGACGCCGTGCTGGCCTCATTGGAGGCGGCGGGGATCGACAACGGCGTCGACCTTGTCCTTTCCGACATGGCCCCCAATATAAGCGGTGTGGACTCGGCCGATCAGGCCAAGAGCTATTACCTGGCCGAACTGGCCCTGGAGTTTGCCACCCGGCACCTGAAGCCGGAGGGCGGTTTCCTGATCAAGCTGTTCCAGGGCTCCGGCTTCGAGGACTATGTGAAACAGTGTCGGGCGGTCTTCCGGTCCGTCGCGATGCGCAAGCCGAAGGCCTCGCGGGATCGCAGCCGTGAGGTCTATCTGTTGGCAAAAGGCTTGATAGTTCAGGACTAATCCTACGATAGATTGCCTGAACCGCCGGATTCGGATAGGGTCTGAGGTAATTGATAAGTAGTCGTACGAAGGAATCGAGTTGAACAATTTATTCAAGAATGTCGCCATCTGGCTGGTCATCGCCCTGGTCCTGATGACGGTCTTCAACCAGTTCGGGGCTCGCCAGGCGATCCAGAGCCAGGTCGACTATTCCCAGTTCATCGATGAGGTGAAGGGGGGCCAGGTCGCCAAGGTGACCATCGACGGTCGCGTCCTGCGCGGCGTGCGCAGCGACGGCGCCCGCTTCACCACCTATGCGCCGTCCGATCCCTGGCTGGTGTCCGACCTGCTCAAGGCCGGCGTGGTGATCGAGGCCAAGCCCGACGAAGAGCCGTCCATGCTGATGAGCATCTTCGTGTCCTGGTTCCCGATGTTGTTGCTGATCGGCGTCTGGATCTTCTTCATGCGCCAGATGCAGGGCGGCGGCAAGGGCGGCGCCTTCTCGTTCGGCAAGAGCCGCGCCCGCATGCTGGACGAGAACACCAACCAGGTCACCTTCGCCGACGTCGCCGGTTGCGACGAGGCCAAGGAAGAGGTGGGCGAACTGGTCGAATTCCTGCGCGATCCCTCCAAGTTCCAGAAGCTGGGCGGCCGCATCCCGCGCGGTGTCCTGATGGTCGGCAACCCCGGCACCGGCAAGACCCTGCTCGCCAAGGCCATCGCCGGCGAGGCCAAGGTGCCGTTCTTCAGCATTTCCGGTTCCGACTTCGTCGAGATGTTCGTCGGCGTCGGCGCCGCCCGCGTGCGCGACATGTTCGAGCAGGCCAAGAAGTCGGCCCCCTGCATCATCTTCATCGACGAGATCGACGCGGTCGGCCGCCAGCGCGGCGCCGGCCTGGGCGGCGGCAACGACGAGCGCGAGCAGACCCTGAACCAGTTGCTGGTCGAGATGGACGGCTTCGAGGGCAGCGTCGGCGTCATCGTCATCGCCGCCACCAACCGTCCCGACGTGCTCGACCCGGCCCTGATGCGGCCGGGCCGCTTCGACCGCCAGGTGGTGGTGCCGCTGCCCGACATCCGCGGCCGCGAGCAGATCCTCATGGTGCACATGCGCAAGGTGCCGATGGCCACCGACGTCAAGGCCGACATCATCGCCCGCGGCACGCCCGGATTCTCCGGCGCCGACCTGGCCAACCTGGTCAACGAGGCCGCCCTGTTCGCCGCCCGCGCCAACAAGCGGGTGGTCGACATGGACGACTTCGAGCGCGCCAAGGACAAGATCATGATGGGCGCCGAGCGCCGCTCCATGATCATGCCCGAGGAGGAGCGCCGCAACACCGCCTACCACGAGTCCGGCCACGCCGTGGTGGCGCGCATGCTGCCCAAGACCGACCCGGTGCACAAGGTCACCATCATCCCGCGCGGCCGCGCCCTGGGCGTGACCATGCAACTGCCCACCGAGGACCGCTACAGCCAGGACAAGGAACGCCTGCTGTCGACCATCGCCGTGCTGTTCGGTGGCCGCATCGCCGAAGAGATATTCATGCACCAGATGACCACCGGCGCCTCCAACGACTTCCAGCGCGCCACCGACCTGGCCCGGCGCATGGTGACCCAGTGGGGCATGTCCGACAGCCTGGGTACCATGGTCTACGGCGAGGAAGAGGGTGAAGTCTTCCTGGGCCGCTCGGTGACCACCCACAAGAGCGTTTCCGAGGAAACCCTGCGCAAGGTCGATGCCGAGGTGCGCCGGATCATCGACGAGCAGTACGGCCGGGCGCGCAAGATCATCGAGGACAACCGCGACAAGATCGAGGCCATGACCCACGCCCTGCTGGAATGGGAGACCATCGACGCCGAGCAGATCGACGACATCATTTCCGGCCGGGCGCCGCGCCCGCCCAAGCCGTCGAGCCAGCCGCCGGCCAAGCCGGGTGGTGACACGCCGAGTGCCCCGGCCCCGACCGCGACCCCGGCCGAAGAGGCCTGAAAAACAGTGACAGAGTGACGAGTGACGGATGACAAAATCCGTCTCGTCACGCCTCCAGGTCACTTTGTCACCATGTCACTCTGTCACCGATTTGACCGCCCATTGGTGATGGGCATCGTCAACGTCACCCCGGATTCCTTCTCCGACTGCGGTCGCTGGTTCGATCCCGCGGCGGCCATCGCCCATGCGGCGCAACTGGCGGCAGAGGGCGCCGACCTGCTCGACATCGGCGGCGAGTCGACCCGGCCCGGCGCCCGGCCGGTTTCCGAGCCGGAAGAACTCGACCGCGTCCTGCCGGTGCTGGAGGGCGTGCGCGGCCTGGGCGTGCCGATCTCGGTCGACACCATGAAGCCGGGGGTCATGCGTGCCGCGCTGGCGGCCGGCGCCGCCATGATCAACGACGTCTACGGTTTCCGCGCCGAGGGCGCCTGGGCGGCGGTCACGGACAGCGACTGCGCCCTCTGCATCATGCACATGCAGGGCGAGCCGCGCACCATGCAGGAGGCGCCGCATTACGACGACGTGGTGGCCGAGGTCGAGGCCTTCCTGGGCGAACGCATCGCCGCCGCCGAAGCGGCTGGGATCGAACGCGCCCGGCTCTGCATCGACCCCGGCTTCGGCTTCGGCAAGACCCTGGACCATAATCTCGCCCTGCTGCGCGCCCTGCCCAGGCTGGCACGGCTGGCCCCGGTGCTGGCCGGGCTGTCCAGGAAACGGATGATCGGCGCCCTGACCGGGCGCGACATCCCGGATCGCATGGCCGGCAGTGTGGCGGCGGCGCTCCGGGCGGTGGACAATGGCGCCGCCATCGTGCGGGTGCACGACGTGAAAGAGACCGTGGATGCATTGAAGGTCTGGCAGGCCACGCGCTGAGCGGCCCAGCTTTCAGCGCCCTCCCTCGCGAGCGGGGGAGGGCATGGGTGGGGGGAGCCCGTCCACCAAGTTGTTAAGATTACGAATCGGCACACAAGGATAGAGAAGACATGAGCAGGAAATACTTCGGCACCGACGGCGTGCGCGGCAAGGTGGGCGAGGCCCCGATCACCCCCGACTTCGTCATGCGCCTGGGCTATGCCGCCGGCAAGGTGCTGGTCGCCACCGAACACGAGGCCCTGCACGGCGAGCGGCCCTGCGTGCTGATCGGCAAGGACACCCGGGTGTCCGGCTACATGCTGGAATCGGCCCTGGAGGCCGGCTTCACCGCCGCCGGCGTCGATGTCCGCCTGACCGGGCCGATCCCGACCCCGGGCATCGCCTACCTGACCCGTGCGCTCCGTCTGCAAGCCGGCGTGGTCATCTCGGCCTCGCACAATCCCTACGACGACAACGGCATCAAGTTCTTCTCCGCCACCGGCTCCAAGCTGCCCGACGCCACCGAACTGGCCATCGAGGCCGCCCTCGACGAGCCCATGCAGACCGTCGCCTCGCGCGGCCTCGGCAAGGTCAAGCGCCTGGACGACGCCGCCGGCCGCTACATCGAGTTCTGCAAGAGCACCTTCCCGACCGACATGGACCTGCGCGGCCTGCGCGTGGTGGTCGATTGCGCCAACGGCGCCGGCTACCACATCGCCCCGCCGGTGTTCCACGAGCTGGGCGCCGACGTCATCGCCATCGGCAACGAGCCGGACGGCTTCAACATCAACGAGGCCAGCGGCGCCACCCATCCGGAGACCCTGGCCAAGGCGGTGAAGAAGCACCGCGCCGACATCGGCATCGCCCTCGACGGCGACGGCGACCGCCTGATCATGGTCGACGGCAACGGCCAGATCGCCGACGGCGACCGCCTGCTCTATGCCATCGCCCGGCATCGCCACGAGACCGGCCAGCTGCAAGGCGGCGTGGTCGGCACCCTGATGACCAACCTGGGCACCGAGACCGCGCTGCGCGCGCTCGGCTGCGACTTCCGGCGCGCCAATGTCGGCGACCGCTACGTCCTCGAGATGCTCAACGAGCACGGCTGGCAGCTCGGCGGCGAGACCTCCGGCCACATCCTCTGCCTGGACCGCCACAGCACCGGCGACGGCATCGTCTCCGCCCTCCAGGTCCTGGCCGCGCTGCGCCGCTCCGGGCGCAAGCTGGCAGATATCATCCGCGACTGCCCGGTATTTCCTCAGGTGCTGATCAACGTGCGCGTGGCCAAGGGCTTCAAGCTCAACGGCCAGGCCGAGATCGCCGGTGCGGTCGAGGCGGTCGAGGACGAACTGGGCGACAGCGGCCGGGTGGTCCTGCGCGCCTCCGGTACCGAGCCGCTGATCCGGGTCATGGTCGAGGGCCGCGACGAGGCCCAGGTCAACCGCTGCGCGGAACGGATCGCCGAGGCGGTACGCACGGCGGCAGGCGTTTGATCGAGTCGGCCGGGGCGGCTTGCCGCCGCCGGCCGCATACTTTGCACATGTCGGCAATTTCACAGGAGTTGGCCATGTCTCATCCCGAACAGCAGGACCAATCGGCCGGCGCGGTCATGGACCGCGAGCACCAGATCCAGACCGGCCTGGTAGCGGCGCTCTGCGCTGCCCTGGAACAGGGCGGCGACGCCGGCGCGGCCGACGAAATCATGGCGCAGCTGGTCGCCTACAGCTCCGCCCATTTCCTGTCCGAGGAACTCCTCATGCGGCTGGCCGGCTATGACGGCTATGACGACCACGTCGCCGACCATATCCACATGATGGACGAGCTCAACGGCATCGCGGCCCTGCACGAGGGCGGCCAGACGGCGCTGGAGATCGAGAAGGCACGCGCCATCCAGGACTTCCTGGTCAAGCACATCCAGACCCGCGACAGCCGCTTCGCGGCCTACGAGACGACGGCCGCCGGCCGTTGATCGCCGCCACCGGCGGCCGCACCGACTGCACCCATTCGACCCCTGGTCCGGGATGCCGGCATCGATCAGGAAGTTGGTCAGGTCAGGGATCAGCATGCTGCCGCCGATCACCTCGACGCTCTCGACCAGGGCCGGCATCAGGCCGTCCGGCGTTGCAAACCGGTCAATGCCTAAACGCGGAGCCGGCGAGCCGGCCGATCGTCCGGGACGCGCGCATCCAGACTGACATGGCTGGACATCGACGTTTTTTGGGGGCTTGGCGTCTTTCACCAGCCTGCCGACGCCCGCTACGAATCGGCGTAACAATTCTGGGTCGGTTATCGGCTATCGTTAACGGCGTTATTCAAGGAGAACGTCCATGACCACCGAAAAATCCAGCATCAAACGGCCAGCCAAGAAGGTAGCTTCGTCCGAGAATGATGCGCTATCGAAGGCGTTGAAAGCGGCAGTCACTTCAGAGGCCAATGCCAAAATTGAGTCACCGGCCAAGCCCAAGAAGAGCAAAAGCGCCGTTGCCGTTCCGGCTGAGCCAGCGGCAAAGAAGAAAGCGACGAAGAAGGCAACGGTGGTTGAGACGCAGGCAGCCAAGCCGATTAAAGAACCGGCTAAACCTAAGGTCGCCAAGACGAAGGCAGCGGTTGTCGAATCAAAGGAAGCCAAGGCGGGCAAGGCACGGCCCAGGCCCAAGGCTGCCGACAAGAAACCTTCTGACGTAACCCGGAAAGAACTCAAACATTTGATCGCCGTCGCTGCCTATCACCGAGCCGAAAAGCGCGGCTTCGCCCCGGGTTACGAATTGCAGGACTGGCTTGATGCCGAGGCCGAAATATACGAGATGATCGGCTTGGGCCAATCTTGACCAGCAGCCAATTTGCCGGCTGGTGGCTCTTGGCGCGGGGCGGCCTGTTTGCCGAGTGACGGGCTGGAGTCTGCGATCTGGGAAGCCTGACTGCTGCAAGGGAGATCGCTCCCCTGGACCTTCTCTCCGGAACGCGGCCCGTGCCTGTTCAGTCTCGAATCCGCTCCGTCTCCAGCTTGTCGTGGAGCATATCCTCGGGCACGAAGCCTTGTGCTGCAGCCCAGGAATACGCGTACGCGGCTGTCCAGTCCAGTAGTGTGGGATGGGCCGTTTCGCGGTGCGAGATTACGTCTCGATCAACCGAATTAACAGGACTGGATGCCTCGGCTATGGTTCTACGGTTCAGCATCATTTTCCTTCCTGCTACGGCTTTCTTGGGAGACAGGCACGATTGGATATGAGGTCCTTCTTCTTCTCTGAAAAACCTTGGCCACAACGCAACCATCTCATCGGGATTGGAGTGGTGATGTTTGAGTATCCATCGCCATCCGTAAAACTTACTAACGCGATGTCTTCGCCTAGATGATCCACAACCGTACCGACCTGTCCCGCTGAAACCTTCAAGGCGGGAAAATCTTTTCTCGCAATCACCAAATCCAAACGATCAAACACAGCGACCTCTACGAATCCTTACAGAGGATCAAGCATAGGGGCGGAAGGTTGCACGCATATTAATCAGTACCCGCTTGGCCATGACCGGCAGGGGATCCGTTGGCCGTTTCCGGGTGTCGCGACGGATTTCAAAGGAGCCGGAAATATCCCCGTCATGCGGGTGCCTTAGCCTGGCAATCATCGCCACACAATACCGTCACAGATGAACGCCCCCGAGCTCTGCTTCCCAGGCACGCCCCCCGCCCTGACCTTGCGCGACCACATCGACAACAACGTGTTCAACGCGCTCTATGCCCGTTCCCTGGTCTACAACACCTGCTGGGAGGATCCAGCCGTGGACCGGCGCGCTTTGCGGTTGAGTGAGAACGATACCGTGATGGTCATCTCCAGCGCCGGCTGCAACGCCCTCGACTATGCCCTCGACGGCCCGGAGCGGATCCATGCCGTGGACGCCAACCCGCGCCAGAACGCCCTCCTGGAACTCAAGATAGCGGCCATCCGGCGGCTCGAGTTCGATGACTTCTTCGCACTCTTCGGCGAGGGCTATCACCCGCGTTTCGCCGACCTGTACCGCGACTGCCTGCGCGGCGAACTGTCCGACTTCGCGCGCGCCTGGTGGGACAAGCATGCCGGCTGGTTCACCAGCCCGCTCGGCAGCTTCTACTACCACGGCCTCGCCGGCCTGGTGGCGCGTGCCTTCCGGGCCTATTTCAGGCTGCGGCCCAGGCTGGCCGGCGACATCCAGGACCTGTTCGAGGCCGGCGACCTGGCCTCGCAACGCGCCCTCTACGACCGCCACATCGCCCCGGTCCTGTGGACGCCGACCATGAAATGGGTGCTCGGACGCCAGTTCACCATGAGCCTCCTGGGCGTGCCGCACCCGCAGCGGCGCCTGGTCCAGGCCCAGCATGAAGACGGGGTGGCGGGCTTCGTGCGGGAGGCGATCGAGTACGTGTTCCGGCAACTGCCGGTGGCCGACAACTATTTCTGGCGCGTCTACCTGAACGGCCGCTACACCCCCGAGTGCTGCCCGGAATACCTGAAGCCGGACAATTTCCAGGCCCTCAAGGGCGGCCTGGTCAATCGCATCCGGACCCATACCGGCACGGTCACCGAATTCCTCCATGGCCACCGCCAGCCGATCTCCCGCTTCGTCCTGCTCGACCACATGGACTGGATGAGCAGCTACCACCCCGATGCCCTGGTCGAGGAGTGGAACGCCATCCTCAACCGCGCCCGCGGCAACGCCCGCATCCTGCTGCGCAGCGCCCACGAAGACCCGGCCTTCCTGCACTGGGTCGGGGTCGGTCCCTGGCGGCAGCCGCTCGACCAGGCCCTGCGCTTCGACCGCGAACTGGCCGCCCGGCTGCACCGGGACGATCGGGTGCATACCTACGCCGGCTTCATGATCGCCGATGTCGTTCGCTGACATCGCAGGCGACGCGCGCGTACTCTGGCGTATGCTGCGCGGCCAGCCCCGGCGCGGCAGCCACGCCGACCGCCTGGCGGCCTTCTACGCCCCCCAGGCCGAGCGCTACGACCACTTCCGCGCCCGCCTGCTGCAGGGCCGGGACGAACTGATCGAGGCGCTCGACATCCCGGCCGGGGCGCGGGTGGTGGAACTCGGCTGCGGCACCGGGAGCAACCTGGCCGCGCTCGACCGGGCCTGCCCGCTGGCCGGCCTGGCCTCGGTGCAGCTGGTCGATCTCTGTGCCCCGCTGCTGGCGGTGGCGCGCGCGCGCACGGCCGGGCTCGGCAACGTCGAGGTCGTCGAGGCCGACGCCACCACCTGGCGGCCGGACATCCCGGTCGACCGCGTCTACCTGTCCTATGCCCTGACCATGATGCCGGACTGGCAGGCCGTCCTGGCCAACGCCCAGGCCATGCTGGCGCCGGGCGGCCGTATCGGCGTGGTCGACTTCCACCTGCCCGACGGCGCGGGGAGGCTCGGCAAGCTGTTCTGGCGGCGCTGGTTCGGCCACGACGGGGTGCGCCTGTCCGAGCGCCACCTGCCCGCGCTGCGCGCCCACTTCGACGAGGTCATGAGCCTGGAGCGGCGGGCCGCGCTGCCCTACCTGCCGGTCCTGCGGGCGCCCTACTACCTGTACGTCGGCGGCAAGGCGGCCTGACCGTGTACCCGAGCCGGGACCGCCTGGTCATCATCGACGCCGACGGCACCGTGATCGACGCCTTCGCCGCCATCGGCCTGGCCTTCTCCCGGCATGGCATGGACATCGGCGACCTCGACCGCTTCCAGAAGCGGCGCAACCTGTTCAAGTACCTGGGCGGGCTCAAGGAGTTTCCCCGCAACCTGGGCAAGCAGATCGGCAAGGGCGGGCGCAAGGAAGTGCTGGCCACCCTGACCGAGGTGTACCGCGAGGAAGCCGTCCTGTATCCGGGCATGGCCGGGCTGCTCCGCGCCCTGCTCGACGCCCCCGACATCCGGATCGGCATGGTCACCCGCAACATCACCCGTGAGCCCGAGGTCACCCTGGCGCGCCTGCTCGGCCGCCACGGCGTCGATGTCGCCCGGCTCGATTGCCTCGATTGCATCCCGCTGCGCCAGGACAAGACGCCGTACTTCAAGGCCGCGCGCGAGCGTCTGCGAATCAACCCGGCCCTCTGTTACGCCTGCGGCGACGAGCACAAGGACTATGTCGCCGCGCTCGGCTCCGGCATGCGTCCCCTGATCGTCTCCTACGGCTTCGAAAGTCACGCCCGCCTCACCCGCAAGTTCGCCATCGCCGAGGAATTCATCTCGCCGACGCCCGCGGCCTTCGATGCCAATCTGCGCCATAGCCTGGGCCTCTCACCCGCCACCGGGTGACTGCGCCTGCGGCGCATTTTCACGGCAACCATGTCGGACCTCGCCGAGCGGATCGCCGCCATGGCCCAGGACAACCTGCGCGCCATGGCGATGACCTTGCAGGCCGTGCGGCGGATCCGCGAACTGGCCCGGCGGGCTCAGCCTGAGCTTCGCCAAGCCTGAGCACCGGCTCAGGCCGGCAGGTCGGACACGGCCAGGCGGCGCATGGTCGGCGAGCGCTTGCTCCGGTGGCTGTCCATGCGCGCCAGGATGCCGCTCAGGAATTCCGTGGTCTCGACGATATAGGGGCCCTTGTTGAGCATGACGCACTCGGCGCGCGCCGACAGCGCCGCATCGGAGACCTCGGCGCGCGATGGGATGCCGCGCTTGGCCATGGTCTCCAGGACCTGGGTGGCCCAGATCACCGGCACGTGGGCGGCCTCGCAAAGCATGAGCATCTCTTCCTGGACCTCGGACAGGCGCTCGAAGCCGACCTCCACCGCCAGGTCGCCGCGCGCCACCATGACGCCCAGGGGCGGGTGACGCAGGCCGGTGAGGAGGATCTCGGGCAGGTGTTCGAAGGCCTGGCGGGTCTCGACCTTGACCACGCTGCCGATGTGCCGGGCGTCCAGGCGGCCCAGCTCGCGCTGCAGGTCGGCGAGGTCGTCGGGGTGGCGGACGAAGGACAGGCCGACCATGTCGACATGCGGCGCCAGGATGGCCAGGTGGGCCTTGTCCTGTTCGGTGAGGGCGGGAATGGCGAGATCGGTGTCGGGCAGGTTGATGCCCTTCTCGGCGCGCAGTTTGCTGCCCTGGGGCGAGGCATGGCTGATCTCGACCGTGATGACCCGGTCCCGGTTGGCCAGGATGCGGCCGCCGATGCGACCGTCGTCGAACCACACGGCCTGGCCCGGCCGGGCCGAGGCGAACACGGCGTCCAGCGTGCAGGGGATGCGGGCGGGTTCGATCAGGCGGCCGGCCTCGTCGTGGCGGGCCGGTCGGCCCGGCCCATCCTCGCCGGTGACCAGCAGCTGGTCGCCGATGCGCAACTGGATGGGCTGGCAGACCTCGGGCAGGGGCCCGACCGTGCCCTGGGTGATCGGCTGGTCCTCGCGATAGAGCTGGCAGGGGCTGCCGTCCGGGATGTAGCCGCGCTGGAAGCTCAGGGCCAGCCAGGAATCGCCGAACCGTTCCTTCAGGCGCAGGTGCCGCTGCGAGCCGCGGCTGTCCTCGACGTCGACGATGTCGCGGGCGTTGGCGGCCCGGATCAGGCCGTCGTCCACCGGCAAGGTGGCGTCGACGTCGATGGCCGGCGCCTCCACGCGGCTGCGCGGGGTGAGCCAGATGCGGGCCGGTGCCGTGACCCGGCCCCAGCTGTCGCGCTGGGGCCGGAATTCGACCATGCGGCCGATCGGGGCGATGGCCCCGGTGCGCAGTTTCGGCCCGGCCAGGTCGGCGTAGACCTGGCACTTGCGGCCCGTGGCCCGTTCCGCCGCACGCAGGTTGGCGATCATGGCCAGCCAGGCATCGGGACCGTCGTGGGCACAGTTGATGCGGATGATGTCGAGGCCGGCCTCGACCAGTTGGCGCAGCAGGAGGGGCTGGCTGGCCGCTTCCGGCGGCAGGGTGACCATGATGCGGGTGGCATGGTCGGCCTGGGACGGCCCCAACAGTTCATCGGCATGTCGGTGCAGCAGGGCCTCGCCGTCCGCTATGGCCAGGTTGGCGGTCTCCGGCGTCGGCGCCACGCCGGCCAGGGCGCGCAGGGCCCGGCCGACCGCATCCAGGCTGGCCAGGGTGTGCGCCTCGGCGCTGGCCAGGCGGCTGAGGCCGAGCAGCTTGAGCTGCCGTTGCAGGTCGCGGATGTCGTGCCGGCGCAGGGACAGGTAGTGGAGCAGGTTGCGCGCGCTGGTCCGGTGGCTCTCCGGGATCGGCTGGATATCCGCCTCGTGATGCCGTGCCAGTTCGATGGCATGCAGGCGCAGGGCCTCCAGGGATTGGAGCGCCAGGGACGCGGATTCGGCGGGGGATGATGGGGGCACGGTGGTTGGCTGTTCGACTGTTTGGTAACCGAACAAATCTAGCCGGGCACCGTTAAGGCCGTGTGACAGACGCCGCCGCCCGCATCAGGTGCGGGGCGGCGGCGCCGGGTGGTCAGGCCTTCTGGTCGGCCAGGAAGTGGCGCGCGTAGGCCGGGCTGACCTTGAGCATGGGCAGCAGGACCAGGATGTCGGCGGTGTTGAAGTCCGGATCCCAGGCCGGCTCGCCGCACACGTAGGCGCCGGCGCGCAGGTAGCCCTTGATCAGGGGCGGCACGAGGGGTGCGGCCTCGCTGGTCAGGGCCTCCAGGGGCAGTGGGCAGCGCGGGAAGACGCGCCACTCCGGCGGCGCCAGATGCTGCTGGCGGATGGCGTGCCAGACCCCGGCGGCGTTGTGGCCGCCGTCCTGCATGGTGATGCTGGCGCAGCCCATCAGGTAGTCGTAGCCGCGTTCCTTCATGTAGGCGGCCAGGCCGGACCAGAGCAGGGCGATGGTGCCGCCGTTGCGGTAGTCGGGGTGGACGCAGGAGCGGCCGATCTCGACCATGCGCTCGCGGATGTGCCCCAGGCGGGTGAGGTCGAATTCCTGGTCGGAATAGAAGTTGCCGATCTTCTTGGCGGCCTCCGGGCTGAGGATGCGGTAGGTGCCGACCACCTCGCCCTTGTCCAGGTCGCGTACGATCAGGTGGTCGCACCAGCGGTCGTACAAGTCGATGTCCAGGCCCGGCTCGGGCGAGTCCAGGCGGGCGCCCATCTCCTCGGCGAAAATCTGCCAGCGCAGCTTCTGGGCCTCGCGGATATCCTCCCGGCTGGTGGCCAGGCCGACGTGGATGCGACGCTTCTTGCGGCTTTCCTCTACCTGCAATGCGGTATGCATGATGTTTCCTTCGCTAGGACGATGTGAACACTCTAGGAAGACGTCATGACAGGCGAATTAACCGGCAGTGAAGGATTGGTTACCGTCATACGGCGCGATCAGGCGGCCTCGGCCTGCTCCAGGCGGATGTCCTTGAGCGGCCGCCGGCGCTCCACGAACAGGCTGTTGCCGGCGATCTTCTTGGCTTGTTTCTTGGCGCTCGCCGCCGCCGTGGCGACCTCGTGGTGGGACTGGTACAGCGCCGGCTCGGCCTCGACGACGCCGATCGACAGGGTGGGCAGGGGATGGAATACGGTGCGGCCGGCGCGGTCCTCGCTGAAATAGCCGCCCTCGGCGACGTGCCGGGGGTCGTACAGCGCCCGGCTGCGCGCCTCGAATCCGGCCAGGAGGTCTCGGCAGCGTGCCTCCCAGTCCTCGCTCCGGAACAGGATGAAGAAGTCGTCGCCACCGATGTGGCCGAGGAAGTCCCGGCCGGCGGCGATGCCTTCCTTGAGGGCCTCCGATACCAGCAGGATGACCTGGTCGCCGCGGTCGTAACCGTAGATGTCGTTGAACGGCTTGAAGTTGTCGAGGTCGCAATAGGCGGCCCGGAAGTGTGCCCCGGCATCCAGGAGCTGCTGGATGTGGTTGTTGATCGGCACGTTGCCGGGCAATAGGGTGAGCGGGTTGGAGTAGCGTGCCGCGGCGATCTGCAACTGCATGATCACCTGCATCAGGTCGTAGCCGGAGCCGATGCCGAGATAGAGGCCGTCGTCGGTGATGATGAAGCCGTCGGTGAAGGTGGCCTTGCCCTTGTGGATGACCAGCTTGCTCAATTCCTCGACCGGGGTGGATTGGTCGACCACCAGCGGCGTCGGGTCCATGAACTGGGTGCAGGAGCGGCGGCCGTGCAGTTCGCGCACGAACACGCGCGAGAAATGGTCGATCAAGGTGTAGCGGTTGACCAAGCCGATGGGCCGGCCGTCCGCGACCACGGCCAGGGCATGCAGGTGCGCATTGGCCTTGAACAGGTCGAGGGCGGATTCGTTGCTGTCGGCCGGGCTCAGGGACGGGGCCTCGATCAGTAGTTTGCTGGCCTGGACGTTGAACCCGGGGGTGGCCTGGCTGCGCCCGGCCGACTTGATCGCCTCCAGCACCTCCAGGCTGAGACCGGGCGTGGCGGCGGGCCGGCCGATGAAATAGCCCTGGCCGAAACCGATGCCCAGCTCGCGCACCAGGGCCAGTTCCGCGCGCGTCTCGACGCCTTCGGCGATCAGCCGGGCGCCGGAATTGACGGCGATCTGCTGCAACGAGCGGACGAATTGCAGCTTCACCGGATCCTGGTTGATGCCGGAGATGAAGTGCTTGTCGATCTTGACGTAATGGGGACGCAGTTCCGACCAGCGGCGCAGGCTGGAGTAGCCCTCGCCGAGATCGTCCAGGGCGACGAGCAGGCCGGCTCGGCGGTACTCCACCAGGACCGCGTGCAGGCTGTCCGACTCGGCCGGTTCGCCGTCCTCGGTGAGCTCGATGACGATCCGGTCCGGGCCCAGGTGGTTGGCCTTGAGCATGGCCAGCAGATCGTCGAGCGGGCGCGGGTGATGGTCGGCCATGACCTTGGGCGACAAGTTCAGGAACAGCTTGCCGTCCAGGTGTAGGCGCGCGAAATCGCCGATGATGGTGTCGATGCAGATCAGCTCGGCGTCCAGGCGCAGTCCGGCCTGATCCGCGCTGTGCAGCAGGGCCAGGGGGGAGTGCAGCATGCTGTCGGAGGGGCCGCGGATCAAGCCCTCGTGGCCGTGGAGGGTGCCGCTGTCGAGATCCAGGATGGGCTGGAGCAGGGTTTGCAGGCGACGGTGGCGCAATATGCTGTGCAATTCCATGGCAGTGGCGGCGTGATAGGGCGGGCCGAGGCTAGCAGGGCCGTTTGACGGCTTGATGACCGCGGCAACCTGGTCGTCATCGTCCTGTCACACGGGCCGGGCAGGATGCCGTCATGCCGAGCGTCCGTTCCGTATTCCTGTCCGACATCCACCTGGGCACCCGCGCCTGCCAGGCCGAGCGCCTGCTGGAGTTCCTGCGCGAGCACCCGGCCGAGCACCTGTTCCTGGTCGGCGATATCGTCGACTTCTGGTCCATGAGCCGGGGCATCCACTGGAACGCGGCGCAGAACACGGTGATCCAGAAGATCCTCCGGCGCGCCCGCCACGGCGAGCGGGTGGTGTTCATCCCCGGCAACCACGACGAGGCCTTGCGCGAATACCACGGCGTCGCCTTCGGCGACATCGAGGTGGCCGAGGAATACGTGCACGAGACCGCCGACGGCCGCCGTTTCCTGCTCATCCACGGCGACGAGTTCGACCAGGTGACCCGCTACCACAAGTGGGTCGCCGTGCTCGGCGACATGGCCTACAACCTGCTGGTGCGCATCAACGGCTGGCTGTCCTGGCTGCGCCGCAGCCTGGGCCGGCCCGGCTACTGGTCCCTGGCCGGCTATGCCAAGCGCAAGGTCAAGCGGGCCCTGGAGTTCATCTTCGACTTCGAGCACTCGGTCATCCGCAACGTGCGCGAGCGCGGCCTGGACGGCGTCATCTGCGGCCACATCCACTGGGCCGCCATGAAGGAGGTCGACGGCCTCACCTACATCAACTGCGGCGACTGGGTGGACTCCTGCACCGCCATCGTCGAGCACTTCGACGGCCGCCTGGAACTGGTCGACTGGGATGGCCTGGCGCGCCTGGCGCCGGTGCCGTTGCGGCTGAGCGAAGAGCTGCCGGCGCAGCCATTGACGGAGCGCAAGGCGGCGTGAGCAAGCGAGTCCTGATGGTGTCCGACGTCTACTTCCCACGCGTCAACGGGGTCTCGACGTCGATCGAGACCTTCCGCCAGGCGCTCGGCCCCGAGGGTGTCGACGTCCGCCTGGTGGCGCCGCGCTACGGCGACGAGCCCGATCAGCACGGCATTGTCCGGATCGGCGCCCGGCGCATCCCGCGCGACCCGGAGGACCGCCTGCTGGCCTGGGGCGAGACCCGCGACACCGTGCACGCCCACGCCGCCGAGTGCGACCTGGTGCACATCCAGACCCCTTTCGTCGCCCACTACGCCGGCCTGCGGGCGGCGCGCCGGCACGGCAAGCCGGTCCTGGCGACCTACCACACCTTCTTCGAGGAATACCTGTTCCACTACGCGCCCTTCCTGCCGCCGGCCTGGCTCAAGGGGCTGGCGCGGCGATTCTCGCGTACCCAGTGCAACGACCTCGACGCGGTCATCGTGCCCTCGACGGCCATGCGCGACCGCCTGGCCGAGTACGGCGTCGGCGTTCCCATGCACGTCCTGCCCACCGGTATCCCGCTGAGCCGCTTCGCTGCCGGCGACCGCCGGGGTTTCCGGGCCGCCTACGGCATCCCGGAGGAGCGGCCGGTGGTCCTGTTCGTCGGCCGGGTGGCGCACGAGAAGAACATCGGTTTCCTGATCGAGGCGGTGGCCCGGGCGCGCCGGAGGGTGCCCGAGTTGCTCTTCCTGGTCACCGGCGAGGGGCCGGCGGAAAAGGCCCTGCGCCGCCAGGCCGAGGCCCTTGGCCTGGCCGACGGCATACGCTTTCTCGGCTACCTGGATCGCCAGCACCGGCTGCCCGACGCCTATGCCGCCGCCGACGCCTTCATTTTCGCCTCGCGCACCGAGACCCAGGGCCTGGTGCTCCTGGAGGCCATGGCCATGGGCCTGCCGGTGGTCGCCCTGGCGGCCATGGGTACCCGGGACATCCTGGCGCCGGGGCGCGGCGGCATCGCCGCCCCGGACGATGTCGACGGCTTCGCCACGGCGCTTGCCGACCTGCTCGACGACCACGAGCGGCGCGCCCGCCTGGCTGCCGAGGCGCGCGACTATGCCCGCGAGTGGGCCGACGACCGCATGGCGGCGAGGCTGGCCGGCCTGTACCGGACGCTGCTCTGATCGCCGATTGATCCGGCCCGCAAATATCTGGACGGCCACCCCCACCCGCACTGCCGCGTACCCACCCCCTTCGAGGGGGGGGCTGGGGGGGCGATCAAGCCATATTCGGGCCGGATCAGTGGGCCGATGCCGGGGGCGCGTTCAGTCCACGCCCAGTTTGCGCAGGGCGGCTTCCTGGCCGATCTCGCCCTCGCGCACCAGGCGCATGTAATAGCCTTCCAGGCGGTCGTAGATGCCGTTCCAGGATGCCGCGCGGGCAGCCTCCCTGGCCCGGTCGCGCAGGGCAGCCAGATATTCCGGTCGGCGCGCCAGTCGACGGGCCTCGTCGATGAAGGCGTCTTCGTCGCCGAACGCCGCCTTGACGCCGTTTTCGCCATGCCGGATGTGTTCGGCGGCCGCGGCATAGTCGAAGGCCAGGGCGGCCAGGCCGCTGGCCATGGCCTCGAGGACGACGTTGCCGAAGGTTTCGGTCTGGCTGGGGAACAGGAACAGGTCGGCGGAGGCGTAGTGCGCGGCCAGGTCGGCGCCGGTGCGCGGGCCGGCATGGACGAAGCGGGGCTGGGCGGCCTTCAGGGCGGCCGCGTCCGGACCGTCGCCGACCAGGATCAGGCGGGCATCGGGGCGGATTCGTTCGATGGCCTCGAAGGCGCGCACCAGCAGATCGAGGTTCTTTTCCGGTGCGATGCGGCCGACGTAGAGCACGGCCAGTCCGGCTGCGCCGACGCCCCAGCGGCCGCGCAGGCCGGGGTCGCGCCGGGCCGGGTCGAACAGTTCGCCGTCGACGCCGCGCGCCAGGACCTCGATGTTGCGGTAGCCCTGGCCGGTCAGTTCGTCGCGCAGGCCGCGCGTCGGCACCACGGTCAGGCGGGCCTGGTTGTGGAATTTGCGCAGGTAGGCGTGGATGGGCGTCTTCAGCCAGCCGAGGCCGTAGTGCCGGCTGTAGGAATGGAAGTTGGTGTGGAAGCCGGCCAGGACCGGGATGCCCAACTTGCGCGCGGCGGCCATGGCCGACCAGCCGAGCGGGCCTTCGGTGGCGATGTGCACCACGTCGGGCCGGCGCAAGGCCCACAGGCGGGCCAGCAGGCGCTTGGCCGGCAGGCCCATGTTGAGGCCTTGGTAGTGGGGGATCGGAATGCCCGGCCGCAATACCTGTTCCAGGTGGGCGCCGTCGGCCGTATCCGGGCCGTCGCCGCGCTGGCGCGGCCGGATCAACTGGACTTGGTGGTCGCGCGCCTGGAGGGCGGCGACGATGCGGCCGATGGTCATGGCGACGCCGTTGATCTCGGGCGGGAAGGTCTCGGTGACCATGGCCACCCGCAACCGGCGGGCGGCGACGGGGAGTTGTTCGAGGAGCAGGTCGCTGGCGTGCATGCGCCGTACCTTGCCTGCTCCGCGTGACAGGGCTGTGACAGTGCCCGGTATGTTCGGACCAACATTACAGTATTAATAAATTTGTAATAAGCGCTGGCTAATATGCCCCGAGTCGCACTTGGCGGCCCCCCGTCATCACTCATCGGAGACTCACATGTTCGTCAGCAAGCGCATCCAATTCAAACTGGCCGGTCTGGCCGCCGCGATGGCCATGGGTCTGGCCAGCGCCGCCGCCTTCGCCACCGACATCACCGGCGCCGGCGCCACCTTCCCGTACGCCGTCTACACCAAGTGGGCCGAGGCCTACAAGGGCGCCACCGGCAACCAGGTCAACTACCAGGGCATCGGCTCCTCCGGCGGCATCAAGCAGATCAAGGCCAAGACCGTCGACTTCGGCGGCACCGACGCCCCCCTGAGCGAATCCGAACTCGACGCCGCCGGCCTGGTCCAGGTGCCCGCCGTCATGGGCGGCGTCACCATCGTCGTCAACCTGCCCGGCGTCAAGTCCGGCAGCCTCAAGCTCGACGGCGCCACCGCCGCCGAGATCTTCCGCGGCGCCATCGCCAAGTGGAACGATCCGGCCATCGCCAAGCTGAACCCCGGCGTCGCCCTGCCCGCCACTCCCATCACCGTCGCCCACCGTTCCGACGGTTCCGGCACCACCGACGTGTTCACCAACTACCTGGCCAAGCAGTCCATGGCCTTCAAGCGCGACGTCGGCGCCGGCAAGACCGTCAACTGGCCGGCCAACGGCGTCGGCGGCAAGGGCAACCCGGGCGTCGCCGCCAACGTCATGAAGATCGCCGGCGCCGTCGGCTACGTCGACCTGGCCGACGCGCAGAAGAACGACATGACCTTCGTGGCCCTGAAGAACAAGGCCGGCAACTACATCGTCCCGAACCAGGACGCCGTCGCCGACGCCGCCAGCGGCGCCAACTTCAAGGTCCGCGGCATGGCTCCGGATCTGCTCGACCAGTCCCACAAGAACGCCTGGCCGATCACCACCGCGACCTATGTCCTGGCCTACGAGAAGGGTGCCGATGCCGCCAAGCAGAAGGGCGTCGTCGACTTCTTCACCTGGTCCCTGAACAACGGCCAGAAGATGGCCGAGGACGTGGGCTTCGTGCCGCTGCCGGCCAATGTCGTGAAGATGGTCGAAGCCGAGATGAAGAACATCAAGTAAAGTTTCGCCTTTCGGTCCGGCCGTACGGCCGGACCTTCTCCGCCAGCGTCTTCGTTAAACTGAAGGCGTTGCCGGAGAACCCCCCGAACGATTCTGGATTGATACAGCATGGACAAAGCGGCTGAAACCGGCCAGGTAGATTTGCACGCCGCCAAGATCAAGGTGTTCAAACTGCAGGACATGGTCTTCCACAAGATCACCCTGCTGTTCGCCCTGATCGTCCTGGCCGGCCTGGTCGGCATCCTGGCCTCGCTCGCCATCGAGGCGATGCCGGCCATGAAGGCCTTCGGCCTGTCCTTCCTGTGGAGCAATGTCTGGAGCGTGCCGGACGACGAGTTCGGCGCCCTGATCGCCATCTACGGCACCCTGACCACATCGGTCATCGCCCTCCTGATCGCCGTGCCGGTCAGCTTCGGCATCGCCCTGTTCCTGACCGAGACCTGTCCGGCCTGGCTGCGCCGGCCGCTCGGCACCGCCATCGAGCTGCTCGCCGGGGTGCCCTCCATCATCTACGGCATCTGGGGCCTGTTCATCTTTGCGCCGCTGTTCTCCGAATATGTCCAGCCCCATCTGCAAACGGCCCTGGGCGACGTGCCGGTGATCGGTTCCTGGTTCGCGGGGCCGCCCATCGGGGTCGGCATCCTGGCCGCCGGCATCGTCCTGTCCCTGATGGTGATCCCCTTCGTCGCCTCGGTCATGCGCGACGTCTTCGAGACCGTGCCGCCGGTGCTCAAGGAATCCGCCTACGGGGTCGGCTGCACCACCTGGGAAGTGGTCTGGAACATCGTCCTGCCCTATACCCGGGTGGGCGTCATCGGCGGCATCATGCTCGGCCTCGGCCGCGCCCTGGGCGAGACCATGGCGGTCACCTTCGTGATCGGCAACGCCAACCGCATCACCGGCAGCCTGTTCTCGCCCGGCAACTCGATCGCCTCGGTGTTGGCCAACGAGTTCGGCGAGGCCGACCCCGGCCTGCACATCTCGTCCCTGTTCGCCCTCGGTCTGGTGCTGTTCGTCATCACCTTCGTCGTCCTGGCGCTGTCGCGCTGGCTGATCCATCGCGGCACCGCCAAACAGGGCAAGTAAGGGAAAACCGGCATGCAACTCTATACCCGTCGCATCCTGATCAACCGGCTCGGCATCGGCCTCTCGATGATCGCCATGGCCTTCGGCCTGGCGGCCCTGATGTGGATCCTCTGGACCCTGTTTTCCAAGGGCTTCGCGGCCTTCTCCTGGGCGTTCTTCACCCAGGACACCCCGGCCCCCGGCAGCGAGGGCGGCGGCATGCGCAACGCCATCGTCGGCAGCATGATGATCATCGGCGTCACCACCCTGGTGTCGACGCCGATCGGCATCCTGGCCGGCATCTACCTGGCCGAGTTCGGCACCACCTCGAAGTTCGCCGCGGTGACCCGCTTCGTCACCGACATCATGCTGTCGGCGCCGTCCATCGTCATCGGCCTGTTCGTCTACGCCCTCATGGTGGCGACCCTGGGCGGCTTCTCCGGCTGGGCCGGCTCGGTGGCCCTGTCCCTGATCGCCATCCCGGTCGTGGTGCGCACCACCGAGAACATGCTGCGCCTGGTGCCGTCGACCTTGCGCGAGGCCGCCTTCGCGGTCGGCGCGCCGCACTGGAAGGTGTCGCTCAGCGTCACCCTGCGCGCGGTCAAGGCCGGCGTGGTGACCGGCGTGCTGCTGGCCATCGCCCGGGTCACCGGCGAGACCGCGCCGCTGCTGTTCACCGCGCTCAACAACCAGTTCTTCAGCGCCGATATGTCGCAGCCCATGGGCAACCTGCCGGTGGTCATCTATCAATTTGCCATGAGCCCCTACGACAACTGGGTCTCGCTGGCCTGGGGCGGTGCCCTGTTGATCGCCTTGCTGGTCTTGGCGATCAACATCGGCGCACGCGTCCTGTTCCGCCAGAAAGACAAGCTTTGAACCCGGAGCCCCGCATGCCCAACCATAAAGTCCAAATCAGCGAACAAGCCGCCCTGGAGATCCGCAAGCTGGATTTTTTCTACGGCGACTTCAAGGGCCTGAACAACATCAACCTGGACATCGCCCGCCACAAGGTCACCGCCTTCATCGGCCCGTCCGGCTGCGGCAAGTCGACCCTGTTGCGCACCTTCAACCGCATGTACGACCTCTATCCCGGCCAGCGCGCCGAGGGCGAGATCCTGTTCGACGGCCGCAACCTGCTCGACAGGAAGCAGGACGTCAACATGGTCCGGGCCAAGATCGGCATGGTGTTCCAGAAGCCGACCCCGTTCCCGATGACCATCTACGAGAACATCGCCTTCGGCGTGCGTCTGTACGAGAAGTTGTCCGCCTCCGAGATGGCCGACCGGGTCGAGTGGGCCCTGCGCAAGGCGGCCTTGTGGGAAGAGGTGAAGGACAAGCTGCAACAGAGCGGTCTGTCCCTGTCCGGCGGCCAGCAGCAGCGCCTGTGCATCGCCCGCGCCGTGGCGGTGAAGCCGGAGATCGTCCTGCTCGACGAGCCGACCTCGGCGCTCGACCCCATCTCCACGGCCAAGGTCGAGGAGCTGATCGACGAGCTGAAGAACGAATACACCATCGCCATCGTCACCCACAACATGCAACAGGCCGCCCGCATCTCCGACTACACGGCCTTCATGTACCTGGGCGAGTTGATCGAGTTCGGCAAGACCGACGAGTTGTTCGTGAAGCCGAAGGTCAAGCAGACCGAGGACTACATCACCGGACGCTTCGGCTGATCAGGTTTGTCGCATGCGGTCGAGGAGAGGGGTCATAAATCTGTAACCAAATGCTTGCCACTTTCTAGGTAAGATTTCGCCGCCGCACTTGGGCGGCGTTTTTGTTTCCGGAACGGAATAGCAACATGGCCAACGCGATAAAAAGCATAGCGAAGTACATCGAACGCAATCCCGACAGCGACGAGGCGGTGATCCTGCGCGACTTCTGCGCGGCCCTGGAGCAGGAGGGCGCCGTCTTCGATCTGCAGCGCCTGTTCAGCATGAAGCCGAAGGCCTTCGAACTGATGCTCGCGGTGATGGACGAATGGCGTTTCGATCGCCACGTCGCCAGTCGACGGCTGCAAAAATATCTGGATAATCAGTCCGACTGATCGCGGGGAGAGTACGACGGGCGGTGTTTCGATCGGGCTGAGCCCGGTTGCCGCAGGCCCGCTGGGCCGTCCCGCATCCTGCATGGATAATTGGGCACGGGAGGTCCGGATGAATATAACCAAGGGATTGTTGGTCGTCGGTCTGGGCGTGTTGCTCGGTTCCTGCGGCGGGGGCGGCGGCAGCAGCCAGTCGAGCGGCGATGCGGTGCTGGCCGGGGTGGTTACGGCCTCGGCCAACATGGTGATCGACAGTGATACCAACGATCCCTACGCCTATTACGCCGCCAACAATTCCCTGGTCACGGCGCAGGCGATCGGCAACCCGGTCATGGTCGGCGGCTACGTGACCGAAACGGCTACCGGCAAGGCCGGCGACCGTTTCCAGAGCAGCGCCGACCCCGTCGACGTCTATGCGGTTGACCTGGTCGCCGGCCAGTCGGTCACGCTGGAGATCGCCGACTACGCTGCCGCGGACCTCGATCTCGGCCTGTTTGACAGTGGCGGTGCCTCGGTCGACGGTTCGGTCGGCATAGATACCCGCTTCGAGACCGTTACCGCCACCACGGCCGGACGCTATTACCTGGCGGTCTTCGCCTTTTCCGGCGCCTCCAACTATGTCCTCACGGTGGGAACTGGATCGGCGCCTGCCTCGACCTTGAGCCTGCGCAGCGAATTCGTGCCCGGCGAAGCCGTGGTGCATGCCTCGGCCGGCAAGGGTGTGAAGGGGTTGGTCATCCGCGCCGGCGCGGTCGGCCGCCCAATGCGGGTCGCCCTGGACAGCGCCACGCCGGTCCAGGCCAAGGGCCTGCTGGCCGTACTGCCGGGGGCGAGCATTGATGCCCCGCGTGCGGCCAAGCTGGCCACGCTGTATCGGATCAAGGCCCTGCGCAGCCAGGCCGGCGTCCTGTCGGCCGACCCCAATTACATCATGCGGCCGACGGCGGTCCCGAACGATCCTTATTACGCCTACCAATGGCATTACCCCCTGATCAACCTGCCCCAGGCCTGGGCGATCACCACCGGCACGCCGGCCGTCGGCGACGTGGTCGTGGCGGTGGTGGATACCGGGGTGCGCCTCAGTCATCCCGACCTTTCCGGCAAGCTGTTGCGCGATGGTTCGAGCAACTTGATCGGCTACGATTTCGTCAAGGATCCCACCATGGCGAACGACGGCGACGGCATCGATGCCAACCCGGACGACCCGGGCGACGACAGCACGCCGGCGGCGAGTTCCTGGCACGGCACCCACGTGGCCGGGACCATTGCCGCGGCGAGCGACAACGGGGTCGGGGTGGCCGGCGTGTCCTGGGGTGCCCGGATCATGCCGGTGCGGGTGCTCGGCAAGGGCGGTGGCACCTTGTACGACGTCCTCCAGGGTGTCCGCTACGCCGCCGGCCTGAGCAACGACTCGGGCGGCGTGCCGGCGCGCCGGGCCGACGTCATCAACCTCAGCCTGGGTTGCCTGGGCTGCTATTCCGCCACCGCCCAGACGGTCTTCGACCAGGTGCGTGCGGCCGGCGTGATCGTCGTCGCCGCCGCCGGCAACGAGGGTTCGAGCCAGCCGAGCTATCCGGCCGCCTACAACAACGTGGTCTCGGTCAGCGCGGTGACCATCACGCGGGCGCTGGCGCCGTATTCCAACTACGGCAGCACGGTCGATGTCGCGGCACCCGGTGGCAGCACGGCCGCCGACCTCGATGGCGACGGTTATCCGGATGGTGTGCTAAGCACCCTGGTCAATGCCTCGCTGGCCCCGATCTACGCCTACTACCAGGGCACTTCCATGGCGACCCCTCACGTCAGCGGCGTGGCGGCCCTGATGAAGGCGGTCCATCCGGGCCTGACGCCAGCGGATTTCGATGCCCTGCTGGCGAATGGGGCGCTCACCACCGACCTCGGAGCGGCCGGTCGCGACGACTATTTCGGCTACGGCCTGATCGATGCCGCCAAGGCGGTGCTGGCGGCTAAGGAACTGGCCGGTGGCGCCACCGTGGCGGTCCTGGCCACCAACCCGAGCCGGCTGGATTTCGGCACCGTCCTGTCGGCGTCGGCATTCGAGGTGGCCAAGCTGGGTTCCGGCAGTCTGGCCGTGGCTTCGGTCACGGACGATGCCGGCTGGCTGGCCGTGAGCGCCGGCAGCGTCGACGGCGATGGCCTGGGTAGCTATACGGTGAGCGTCGACCGCGCGGGCCTGGATGTCGGCACCTATGCCGCCACCATCACCGTCGCGGCGAACGACGGCTCCCAGGTCAAGGTACCGGTCACTCTCCAGGTGGCCGCCGCGCCGACCGGGGTCAACACCGGCTACTACTGGGTGCTGCTCCTGGACGACCAGTACAACGTGGTCGACCAACTCGGCGTGGCGAGCGGCAACGGCCAATATGCCTACCGCTTCAGCGGTGTGCGGCCGGGCACCTACTACATCATGGCCGGCACCGATACCGACCAGGATATGTACCTCTGCGACGACGGCGAGGCCTGCGGGGTCTATCCGACCGTGGGCGAGCCGGTGCCCGTCGTGGTCGGAACGTCACGCCACGATCTCGACTTCAGCGTCGGCCTCAGTGCCAGCCCGACCACGACGGCGGCGGGTGCGACGGCAGTGCGGGCCGGTGTGGCTCGTCAGGCTGTGGCGGCGACCAAGAAGGTGGGCTATGGCCAGTAAGGCCGCATGCTCGGCCGTGCTGGCGGGGCTGTGTGTCGCCGTCCTCGGTATGGAGGGATGCGCCGGTCAGGGCGTCACCGTCCTGCATGCCTCCAGTCTGTGTCTTGGCGGCGACGAACGCGAGGTGCGCTGGCTGGCCGGACCCGAAGAATTCGCCCGGCTCTGGCGTCTCGGCTCCCGCCAGGTGCCGACGCCGGCCTTGCCGGCGGTCGACTTCGGTCGCCGGGCGGTGTTCTATCTGGCCGATCGGGAGCGGCCCAGCGGCGGCTATGGTCTCGCCCTGGCGGGCTCCGGATTGTCGGTGTCCGGCGCTGTGGCGCGGTTGTCGCTGGTCGTCTCGGCTCCGAACGGGATGGCGTCCCAGGTGGTGACCCGGCCCTGTCTTTGGCTGAGCCTGCCGGAAGGGGGCTACGATCGGCTCGAGGTCACCGATCAGTCGGGCAACCTGTGGGGTACGGCGACGCGACCGGCCGGCGTGCCTGCGCATTGACCGGGCACGGCGAAACCGCTACCATCGCCGCCTTTCTGCAAAAGGGTTTTGGATATGCGACGCAAACTGGTAGCCGGCAACTGGAAGATGCACGGCACCCTGACCGACAATGACGTCCTGCTGACGGCCGTGCTGGCCGGCATGGCCGACGTCAAGGCCCAGGTCGCCGTTTGCGTGCCCTTCCCCTACCTGGCCCAGGTCCAGGCCAAGCTGGCCGGTTCCGCGGTCGCCTGGGGTGCCCAGAACATGAGTCAACATGCCAAGGGCGCCTACACCGGCGAGGTGTCGGCCGCGATGCTGAACGACTTCGGTTGCCGGTATGTCATCGTCGGCCACTCCGAGCGGCGCGCCATCTACGGCGAGACCGACGCGGTCGTGGCCGAGAAGTATGCCGCCGCCCAGGCTGCCGGCCTGATCCCGATCCTGTGCGTGGGCGAGACCCTGAGCGAACGGGAAGAGTGCATCACCGAGCAGGTGGTCGGTCGCCAGATCGATGCCGTCCTGGCCAAGTCCGGCGTCGCCTCCCTGGCCAAGGCGGTAATCGCCTATGAGCCGGTCTGGGCGATCGGCACCGGGGTCACCGCCAGCCCGGACCAGGCCCAGGCCGTGCATGCCTTCATCCGCGGCAAGATTCGCGCCCTGGATGCCGGCATCGCCGACAGCCTGGTGATCCAGTACGGTGGCAGCATGAAGGCCGGCAACGCGGCCGAACTGTTGGCCCAGCCGGATATCGATGGTGGTCTGATCGGTGGCGCCGCCCTGGTTGCCGACGATTTCTTGGCTATTTGCAAGGCGGGTTGAGCAATCATGGAATTCATCGTCTGGATGCTGCATGTCCTGGTCGCGGCCAGTCTGGTCGGGCTGGTCCTGTTGCAGCACGGCAAAGGTGCCGACATGGGGGCGGCCTTCGGTAGCGGCGCTTCCGGCAGCCTGTTCGGTGCCAGCGGCTCGGCCAACTTCCTGAGCCGGACCACCGCCGTCCTGGCGACGGCGTTTTTCCTGACCAGCATGGGCCTGACCTACTTCTCCGCCAAGGCGAAGCAGCCCGTCGCGCAACCGGCCGGTCAGATTGTTCCCGCGGCGCCCGCCGCACCCGTGGCGCCGGTAGCGCCCGCGAATGACGCCGACAAGTCGGGCGCCATTCCGAAGTAACTGTTTTTGCGGGCGAACTTGGGTTCGTCCGAACGTCGTGCCGACGTGGTGAAATTGGTAGACACGCTGTCTTGAGGGGGCAGTGACGAAAGTCGTGCGAGTTCGAGTCTCGCCGTCGGCACCATCGAATTTCTTTATCAGTACCTTTGCTCAATTAATAACCCATTGATATCAATGGGTTTTTTAATGTCCTTCGGCTTGACACGGATCGTCGCCGGCAAATACACTCTGGACGTTATCCGCGTGCATTGCGCGGGCGAGGGGAATCAATGCTAGATAACTATTTCGCCATCCTGCTTTTTGTCCTGGTTGGCTTGGCTGTGGGTGTCGGTCCCATCCTGATCGGTGGCGGCATCGGTTGGGCGTTGGGTCTGCTGAAGCCGGACTCGGAAAAGAACTCCCCTTACGAATGCGGCTTCGAGGCCTTCGAGGACGCCCGCATGAAGTTCGATGTGCGCTACTACCTGGTCGCCATCCTGTTCATCCTGTTCGACCTCGAGATCGCCTTCCTCTTTCCTTGGGCTGTCGTTCTGGATCAGATCGGCGCCTTCGGCTTCTGGGCCATGGTGTTGTTCCTGGCTATCCTGGTGGTCGGTTTTGCCTACGAGTGGATGAAGGGGGCCCTGGAATGGGAGTGACCCAGGAAGTGAATCTGGCGGGCGTGCAGGGTGGGCTCAACGACAAGGGTTTCGTTACCACCAGCATCGACTCGGTGATCAATTGGGCCAAGACCGGCTCGCTCTGGCCGATGACCTTCGGTCTCGCCTGTTGCGCCATCGAGATGATGCAGGCGGGCGCATCGCGCTACGACCTCGACCGTTTCGGTATCGTATTCCGGCCTAGCCCGCGACAGTCCGACCTGATGATCGTCGCCGGTACCCTGTGCAACAAGATGGCGCCGGCCCTGCGCAAGGTCTACGACCAGATGCCCGAACCGCGTTGGGTGCTGTCGATGGGGTCCTGTGCCAACGGCGGCGGCTATTACCATTATTCCTACTCGGTGGTGCGCGGTTGCGACCGCATCGTCCCGGTCGATGTCTATGTGCCGGGCTGTCCGCCGACTGCGGAGGCGCTCCTGTTCGGTCTTGGTCAGATCATGAACAAGATCCGGCGCACCAACACCATCGCCCGCTGAGGATCGAATCAAGATGCCTGTTACTCCGGAAGTGTTGCTCTCGCGCCTGGAAGACGCCCTGGGCGACAAGTTGGTCAGTGGCCGTGTCGCCCTGGGCGAGGTCACCATCGAGGTGCGGCCGGAAGATTGGCATGATGTCGCCGTGCAGTTGCGCGACGAGCCGGGTCTCCGTTTCGATGAGTTGATCGATCTGAGTGGTGTCGATTATTCCGCCTATGCCGAAACCGGTCGTGCGGAGGGGCGCTATGCGGTGGTCATGCACCTGCTGTCCGTGGCGCGCAATCACCGCGTCCGGGTGCGTGCCTTCTGCGCTGACGACGAGATGCCGGTGATCGCCTCGGTGGTCGATGTCTGGGCTGTTACCAACTGGTATGAGCGCGAGACCTTCGATATGTTCGGCATTGTCTTCGATGGCCACCCGGACCTGCGCCGGATCCTGACCGACTACGGCTTCATCGGGCACCCCTATCGCAAGGATTTCCCGGTCCACGGTCATGTCGAGATGCGCTATGACCCGGAGCAGAAGCGGGTGATCTACCAGCCGGTCACCCTCGAGCCACGCGAGGTCACCCCGCGCATCGTGCGCGAAGATAATTTCGGGGATGTCGGCCATGGCTGAGATCAAGAACTACACCCTCAACTTTGGTCCCCAGCACCCGGCGGCCCACGGTGTGCTCCGTCTGGTGCTCGAACTGGATGGCGAAGTGGTCGAGCGTGCCGACCCGCACATCGGTCTGCTCCATCGCGGTACCGAAAAACTGGCTGAGAACCGCACCTACCTGCAGACCCTGCCTTATCTGGACCGGCTCGATTACCTGTCCATGATGATGAATGAGCATGCCTACTGCATGGCGGTGGAAAAGCTGCTCCAGGTGGAAGTGCCGGTGCGTGCCCAGTACATCCGGGTGATGTTCGACGAGATCACTCGCCTGCTGAACCACCTGCTCTGGCTCGGTACCCATGGTCTCGACGTCGGCGCCATGACCATCTTCCTGTACGCCTTCCGGGAACGGGAGGATCTCCTGGACATGTACGAGGCGGTCTGTGGCGCCCGGATGCACGCGGCCTACTACCGTCCCGGCGGCGTCTATCGCGACCTGCCCGACAGCATGCCCAGGTACGAGGCTGCCAACAGCAAGTACAAGAGCGCGGCTGACTTGAAGCGGTTGAACGCCAACCGCGAAGGCTCGCTGCTCGATTTCATCGAGGACTTCACCAACCGCTTCCCGGCCTGCGTCGACGACTACGAGACGCTGCTGACCGACAACCGGATCTGGAAACAGCGCACCGTCGGTATCGGTGTGGTGAGTCCGGAGCGCGCCAAGCAACTCGGCTTCACCGGTCCTATGCTGCGGGGCTCCGGTGTGGTCTGGGATTTGCGCAGGATGCAGCCCTACGAGGTCTACGACCGGGTCGACTTCGAAATTCCGGTCGGCAAGAACGGCGATTGCTACGACCGTTACCTGGTGCGCATGGAAGAGATGCGCCAGTCCAACCGGATCATCCGGCAGTGCGTGGACTGGCTGAAGGCCAATCCGGGCCCGGTCATCACCGGCGACCACAAGGTGGCGCCGCCGTCACGCGCCGCCATGAAGAACAACATGGAAGAGCTGATCCATCACTTCAAGCTGTTCACCGAGGGCATGCACGTGCCGGCGGGCGAGGCCTACGCGGCCATCGAGCAGGCGAAGGGCGAGTTCGGCGTCTACCTGATTTCGGATGGCGGCAACAAGCCCTACCGCATGAAGCTGCGCGCGCCCGGCTTTGCCCACCTCTCGGCCATGGACGAGATGGCGCGCGGCCTCATGATTGCCGACGTGGTCGCCATTATCGGCACCATAGATATCGTTTTCGGGGACATCGACCGATGAGTTTATCCGCTGAATCGCTGGCCCTGGTCGACAAGGAAATCGCCAAGTACCCGGCCGAACAGAAGCAGTCGGCCGTCATGGCTGCCCTGCGTATCGCCCAGGTCGAGAAGGGTTGGTTGTCCAACGAGACCATCGAGTTCGTCGCCCGGTACCTGGGTATGCCGACCATCGCCGTCTACGAAGTGGCGACCTTCTACAACATGTACGAACTGGAGCCGTGCGGCCGCCACAAGATCACCGTCTGCACCAACCTGCCGTGCCAATTGCAGGGTGCCGACACGGTGGCCGACTATCTGAAGCGGAAACTCGGCATCGAGTTCGGCGAGACCACCGCGGACGGTCGTTTCACCCTCAAGGAAGGCGAGTGCTTCGGTACCTGCGGCAGCGGTCCGCTGTGCCTGCACAACAACCACAAGATGCATACCCACCTGTCCCCGGAAACCGTGGACAAGCTGCTGGATGAGCTGAAATGAGCGCGCCCTACACCGGCCCCAAGGTCTGTCTCTGGACCCTAGACCATCCGAATCCGGCTTCCCTGGAGACCTACGTCGCCAATGGCGGCTACGAGGCCCTGAAGAAGATCCTGGCCGAGAAGACCCCGGCCGCCGAGATCATCGAGCAGGTCAAGATATCGGCCCTGCGCGGCCGCGGCGGCGCCGGCTTCCCGACCGGCCTGAAGTGGTCGTTCATGCCGCGCAACTACGACGGCGACAAGTACATCGTCTGCAACACCGACGAGGGCGAGCCGGGTACCTTCAAGGACCGCGACATCATCGAGTTCAACCCGCACCAGTTGATCGAGGGCATGGCCATCGCTGGCTACACCCTGGGCGCCAAGGCGGGCTACAACTACATCCACGGCGAGATCTTCGAGCTTTACCAGTTCTGGGAAAAGGCCCTGGAAGAGGCGCGTGCCGCCGGCTACCTGGGCAAGAACATCCTGGGCTCCGGCTGGGACTTCGACCTCCACGCCCACCAGGGCTATGGCGCCTACGTATGCGGCGAGGAAACCGCCTTGCTGGAGTCGATCGAGGGCAAAAAGGGGCAACCTCGCTTCAAGCCCCCGTTCCCGGCCAGCTACGGCCTCTACGGCAAGCCGACCACGATCAACAACACCGAGACCCTGGCCTCGATCCCCTGGATCGTGCGCCACGGCGGCCAGGCCTTCCTGGAACTGGGCAAGCCCAACAATGGCGGCACCAAGATCTTCTCGATCTCCGGCCACGTCAACAAGCCGGGCAACTACGAGATACCCATGGGCACGCCGTTCCCGGAACTGCTGGAAATGGCTGGCGGGATGCGCAACGGGAACAAGCTGAAGGCGGTCATCCCGGGCGGTTCCTCCGCCCCGGTCCTGCCGGCCGACATCATGATGGCCTGCACCCTGGACTACGATTCCATCGCCAAGGCCGGTTCCATGTTCGGTTCCGGGGCGCTCATCGTCATGGACGAGACGGTCTGCATGGTCAAGGCCCTGGAGCGCCTGGCCTACTTCTACTTCGAGGAATCCTGCGGCCAGTGCACGCCCTGCCGCGAGGGCACCGGCTGGATGTACCGCGTGATCAAGCGCATCGAGCACGGCGAAGGCCGGCCGGAAGACCTCGACCTCTTGATGAGCGTCGGCACCAATATCGCCGGCCGCACCATCTGCGCCCTCGGCGAAGCCGCCGTCGGCCCGGTGCAGAGCTTCATCAAGCATTTCCGCAAGGAATTCGAGTACCACATCGAGAACAAGAAATGCATGGTGGGGAACTGAGATGCCGATAGTCACCATCGACGACAAGCAGATCGAAGTCGCTGCCGGCAGTACGGTGATGGACGCCGCCCGCGAGGCCGGCATCTATGTTCCGCACTTCTGCTACCACAAGAAACTGTCCATCGCCGCCAGTTGCCGCATGTGCCTGGTCGAGGTGGAGAAGATGCCGCGTCCGGTGCCGGCCTGCGCCACCCCGGTGAGCGACGGCATGATCGTGCGCAGCCATTCGGCCAAGGCGGTCGAGGCCCAGAAGGGCGTGATGGAGTTCCTCCTGATCAACCACCCCCTGGATTGCCCGATCTGCGACCAGGGCGGCGAATGCATGCTCCAGGATGTCGCCATGGGCTACGGCGGTGTCGCCTCGCGCTATGACGAGCCGAAGCGCGTGGTCAAGGAGAAGGATCTCGGGCCCCTGGTCGCCACCGACATGACCCGCTGCATCCACTGCAGCCGCTGCGTCCGCTTCGGCCAGGAGATCGCCGGCATCATGGAACTGGGCATGCCCGGCCGTGGCGAACACACCGAGGTGATGCCTTTCCTGGCCAATCAGGTCACTTCCGAGCTGTCCGGCAACGTCATCGACCTGTGTCCGGTCGGCGCCCTGACCTCGAAGCCGTTCCGTTTCAATGCCCGGCCCTGGGAGCTGTCCCGGCGCAAGACCGTCAGCCCGCACGACGGCCTGGGTGCCAACATGGCGATCCACGTCAAGGGCAACCAGGTCTTCCGCGCCACCCCGGTCGACAACGAAGCCATCAACGAATGCTGGCTGGCCGATCGTGACCGCTACAGCTACGAAGCGATCAACTCCGACGAGCGCCTGCTGACGCCCATGGTCAAGGATGGCGGCAACTGGCTCGCCGTCGACTGGCGCAAGGCCCTGGCCCAGGCGGCCGGCGCCCTCAAGGTGATCCGCGACACGCATGGCGGCGACGCCATCGGCTTCATCGCCTCGCCGCGCCAGACCGTCGAGGAACTCTACCTGTTCCAGAAGCTGGCCCGCGCCCTCGGCTGCGGGAGCATAGACAGCCGCGTCGATCGCGCCGACTTCGCCGGCAACCGCGACGGCGTCGAGTGGCTGGGCATGCCGGTGGCCGACCTGAATGGCCTCGACCGCTGTCTGGTGGTCGGTTCCAGCCTGCGCAAGGAACAACCCCTGATCGCCCAGCGTCTGCGCCAGGCGGTCAAGAAGGGCATGCAGCTCAATGTCGTGCACGTCAGCGACGACGCACTGCTTTGCCGCGCCAACAAGCTCGTTGCCCGGCCGTCCGGCCTGGTCGAGGCCCTGGCCCAGGTGGCCAAGGCGGTCGGTGCCCAGGTCGAAGGACTCGGCACGGTCGTGGTCGGCATGGCCGCCCAGGCCCTGGCCGACAGCCTCAAGTCGGGCGAGAACAAGGCCGTCCTGCTCGGCGCCGTGGCGCAACAGCATGTCGCCGCCGCCGAACTGCACGCCCTGGCCCAGGCCATCGCCCAGGCCACCGGCGCCACGCTCGGCTTCCTGGTCGATGCCGCCAACCAGGTCGGCGCCGGCGTGGTCAACTGCCGGCCCGGGCAGGGTGGGGCCAACGCCGCCGCCATGTTTGCCGAGCCCAAGAAGGCCTACGTCATCCTCGGCGCCGAGCCGGAACTGGAGGCCTGGAACAGTGCCCAGGCGCGCCAGGCACTGGAGTCCGCCGAGTTGGTGGTGGTACTGAGTCCGTTCAAGACCCGGACCGTGGATTACGCGAATGTGATGTTGCCGGTCGCGGCCTACGCCGAGACCGCCGGCAGCTATGTCAGCATGGAAGGCCGCCTGCAATCCTTCCGCGCCGCCGCCTCGCCCCGGGGCGAGGCCCGTCCGGCCTGGAAGGTGCTGCGTGTGCTGGGCAACCAGTTCGATCTGCCCGGCTTCGGCCAGGACAGCGTCGAACAGGTCCTGGCCGAGGCGCTGCCGGACGGCGAGGCGACGGTCAAGGCCCGCCTGGGCAACGGCATCGCCGGCGTTGCCGCGACCCGGCTCCACGCCGATGCCGGCATCGAGCGCCTGGGCGAGACCCCGATCTATCAACTGGACGCCTATACCCGCCGCGCCCCGGCCCTGCAGGCCACCGCCGACGGCCGGATGGGTCAGGCCGCCGCCGCCAACGCGAGCCTGATCGCGCGCCTGGGCCTGGCCGTCGACAGGCCGGTGAAGGTGAAGCAGAACGGTGCCGACACCGTGCTCAAGCTGGTCTGCGACGATAGTCTGCCCGACAACGTCGTGCGCGTGCCCGGCAGCCTGTCCGCGGCCAGCCGCCTGGGCGCCCGTTACGGCGAAATCAGCCTGGAGAAGATGTGATGGAATACTTCCAGCAACTCCTCGGCCCGGCCTGGCTGCCGGTCTGGACCCTGGTCAAGATCATCGTCATCGTCCTGCCGCTGCTGATCGCCGTGGCCTACCTGACCTACGCCGAGCGCAAGATCATCGGCTACATGCAGATCCGCATCGGCCCCAACCGGGTCGGTTTCTTCGGCTACCGCCTGGTCGGCCTGGGCCAGCCGATCGCCGACGCGGTCAAGCTGATGACCAAGGAAATCATGCTGCCGACCGGCGCCAACAAGGCCCTGTTCCTGACCGCGCCGGTGTTGTCGATCGGCCCGGCCCTGGCGGCCTGGGCGGTGGTGCCGTTCACCGACGGGATGGTCCTGGCCAACGTCGACGCCAGCCTGCTCTACATCATGGCCATCACTTCCATGGGCGTGTACGGCGTCATCGTGGCCGGCTGGGCCTCCAACTCCAAGTACGCCCTGCTCGGCGCCTTGCGCTCGGCGGCCCAGATCGTGTCCTACGAGATCGCCATGGGTTTCGCCCTGGTCGGCGTCCTGATGTCGGCCCAGAGCCTCAACCTGGTCGACATCGTCCAGCACCAATCGGGTGGCTTCTGGCAGTGGTACTGGCTGCCGCTGTTCCCGCTTTTCATCGTCTACCTGATCGCCGGCGTAGCCGAGACCAACCGGGCCCCGTTCGACGTCGCCGAGGGCGAATCGGAGATCGTCGCCGGCTTCCACGTCGACTACTCCGGCATGGCCTTCGCGGTGTTCTTCCTGGCCGAATACGCCAACATGATCCTGGTTTCCGCCTTGGTCTCGATCATGTTCCTGGGCGGCTGGCTGTCGCCGCTGCCGTTCTTGCCCGACAGCGCCTTCTGGCTGCTCGCCAAGATCAGCTTCGTGCTGTTCCTGTTCCTCTGGTTCCGCGCCACCTTCCCGCGCTACCGTTATGACCAGATCATGCGCCTGGGCTGGAAGGTGTTCATCCCGGTCACCCTGGTCTGGATCGTGGTGGTCGGCGCGTTCATGCAGACCCCGTTGGGTTACCTGTTCCACTAAGGGGGAAAAAGTGCAGAACCGGATCAAGTTCTACTTCAAGACCTTCTTCCTGGTCGAGTTGCTCCAGGGTATGGCGGTCACTTGGCGCCATATGTGGGCGCCCAAGATCACCGTCCAGTATCCCGACGAACGCACGCCGCAAAGCCCGCGCTTCCGCGGCCTGCATGCCCTGCGCCGCTACCCGACCGGCGAGGAACGCTGCATCGGCTGCAAGCTGTGCGAGGCGGTTTGCCCGGCCATGGCGATCACCATCGAAACCGCCCAGCGCGACGACGGTACCCGGCGCACCACCCGTTACGACATCGACCTGACCAAGTGCATCTTCTGCGGCTTCTGCGAAGAAGCCTGCCCGGTCGATGCCATCGTCGAGACCCGCATCTTCGATTATCACGGCGAGAAGCGGGGCGATCTCTATTACACCAAGGACATGCTCCTGGCGGTCGGCGACAAGCACGAGGCCCAGATCGCCCAGGACAAGGCCGCCGACGCCAAATACCGCTAACGGACTAGACATGGACTTCGCCAGCCTCGTTTTCTACTTCTTCGCCGCCATCCTGCTGCTCTCGGCGCTCCGCGTCGTCACCGCCAAGAACCCGGTGCATGCCGCCCTGGCCCTGGTGCTGGCCTTCTTCACCGCGGCCGGCATCTGGCTCCTGCTCGAGGCCGAGTTCCTCGCCATCACCCTGGTCCTGGTCTACGTCGGCGCGGTGATGGTGCTGTTCATCTTCGTGGTGATGATGCTCGACATCAACATCGAGGAGATGCGCCAGGGCTTCTGGGACTACCTGCCCATCGCCGGTCTGGTCGCCGGCCTGATGGCGGTCGAGATGGTCATCGTCCTGGGCGGCGATCGCTTCGGTTTGACCGCGCCCGCGCCCATGCCGGCGGATTTCAGCAACACCAAGCAGCTCGGTATGCTGCTCTATACCGACTACGTCTACGCCTTCGAACTGGCGGCGGTGATCCTCCTGGTCGCCATCGTCGCCGCCATCGCCCTGACCCTGCGCCGGCGGCCCAACCGCAAGGTCATCGACGTCGGCTGGCAGGTGCGCCAGACCGCCGAAGGGCACATCCGCATGGTCAACCTGAAGCCGCAGAAACCCGAATACAAAGAGGAGGACGACGAATGATCGGCCTCGACCACTACATCATCCTCGGTTCCCTGCTGTTCGCCATCGGCGTCCTGGGCATCTTCCTGAACCGCAAGAACGTCATCATCCTGCTCATGGCCATCGAGCTGATGCTGCTGGCGGTGAACCTCAACTTCATCGCCTTCTCGCATTACCTGCACGATACCGCCGGCCAGGTGTTCGTGTTCTTCATCCTGACCGTGGCGGCCGCCGAGTCGGCGATCGGTCTGGCCATCCTCGTGGTGCTGTTCCGCAACCTGCGCAGCATCAACGTCGATGACCTCGACAGCCTGAAGGGTTAAGCCATGGACATGCATACCCTGTACCTCACAGTGCCCCTGGCCCCGCTGGCCGGGGCCGTGATCGCCGGCCTGTTCGGCAAGCAGATCGGCCGCATCGGCGCCCACACGGTCACCATCCTGGGCGTCCTGGTGTCGTTCCTGGCCTCGCTGATGGTCTTCCAGGACGTCCTGGCCGGCCACACCTACAACGGCGCCGTCTACACCTGGCTGACCAGCGGCAACGTCAGCATGGAGGTGGGCTTCCTGATCGACCGCCTGACCACGGTGATGATGCTGGTGGTGACCTTCGTCTCGCTCTGCGTGCACGTCTACACCATCGGCTACATGTCCGACGATCCGGGCTACCAGCGCTTCTTCAGCTATATCTCGCTGTTCACCTTCTCCATGCTCATGCTGGTGATGTCGAACAACTTCCTGCAGCTGTTCTTCGGCTGGGAGGCGGTCGGCCTGGTCTCGTACCTGCTGATCGGTTTCTGGTATACCCGGGACAGCGCCATCTACGCCAACCTGAAGGCCTTCCTGGTCAACCGGGTCGGCGACTTCGGCTTCCTGCTCGGGATCGGCCTGGTCCTGGCCTATTTCGGCAGCCTCGACTACGCCACCGTGTTCCAGGCCGCGCCGGAGATGGCCAGCCATACCATCTCGCTGATCGACGGCCAGACCTGGTCGTTGCTGACGGTGATCTGCATCCTCCTGTTCATCGGCGCCATGGGCAAATCGGCCCAGTTCCCGCTCCACGTCTGGCTGCCCGATTCCATGGAAGGCCCGACCCCGATCTCGGCCCTGATCCACGCCGCCACCATGGTCACGGCCGGCATCTTCATGGTGGCCCGGATGTCACCCCTGTTCGAACTGTCCGACACGGCGCTCAGCTTCGTCATGGTCATCGGCGCCATCACCGCCCTGTTCATGGGCTTCCTGGGCATGATCCAGAACGACATCAAACGGGTGATCGCCTATTCGACGCTGTCCCAGCTCGGCTACATGACCGTGGCCCTGGGCGCGTCGGCCTACTCGGTGGCGATCTTCCACCTGATGACCCACGCCTTCTTCAAGGCCCTGCTGTTCCTGGCCGCCGGCTCGGTCATCATCGGCATGCACCACGACCAGGACATCCGCAACATGGGCGGCCTGCGCAAGTACATGCCGATCACATGGATCACGCTCCTGATCGGCTCCCTGGCCCTGATCGGCACCCCGGGCCTGTCCGGCTTCTACTCCAAGGACTCCATCATCGAGGCGGCGCACGCCTCCCACCTGTGGGGTTCCGGTTTCGCCGCCTTCGCGGTGACCGCCGGCGTGTTCGTCACGGCGTTCTATTCGTTCCGGATGTACTTCATGGTCTTCCACGGCAAGGAGCGCTTCCACCAGGCCCACGCCGGCCACGACCAGGAAGGCGGCAAGGACGACGACGCGCATGGCCATCACCACGGCGGCCACAGCACGCCGCACGAGACTCCCTGGGTGGTCTGGCTGCCCCTGGTGCTGCTCGCCATACCGTCGATCTATGCCGGCTATGCCTACATCGAGCCCATGCTGTACGGCGACTTCTTCGGTTCGGCCATCTTCATCAACCATGAGGCCCACCCGGCCATGGAAGAACTCAAGGCCGAGTTCCACGGCGCCGGCGCCATGGCCATCCACGCCTTCCAGACCCTGCCGTTCTGGCTCGCGGCCGCCGGCGTCGGCACGGCCTACTTCCTGTACATGGTGCGCCGCGACCTGCCGGCAAAGATTCAGGCCAAGACCGGCATCCTCTACACCATCCTGGAAGAGAAGTACGGCTTCGACCGTTTCAACGACTGGTTCTTCGCCGGCGGCGCCCGCCTGATCGGCGGCAAGCTCTGGCGCTGGGGCGACGTGGCGGCCATCGACGGCGTACTGGTCAACGGCTCCGCCCGCCTGGTCGGCCGTATCGCCGCCGTGGTCCGTCATCTCCAGTCCGGCTACATCTACCACTATGCCTTCGCCATGATCATCGGCGTGGCGCTGCTGGCGACCTGGTTCGTCCAGCTCTGAACGCGATAAACGGGATACACGATGATTGACGGTATCGGATACTTAAGCCTGACCATCTGGGTGCCCATCGTGGCGGGGATACTCATCCTCGTCACCGGTGACGACCGCAACGCCGCCGGCCAGCGCACCCTGGCCTTGATCGGCTCCGTGCTCGGCTTCCTGGTGTCGCTGCCGCTCTGGACCGGCTTCGACAGCGCCAGCGCCGAGGTGCAGTTCAACGAACTGTCGATGTGGATACCGGCCTTCAACATCTGGTACCACCTGGGCGTCGACGGCATCTCCATGCCGTTCATCCTGCTCAACAGCTTCACCACCGTGCTGGTGGTGCTGGCCGGTTGGCAGGTGATCCAGACCCGGGTCGGCCAGTACATGGCCGCCTTCCTGATCCAGTCCGGCCTGATCAACGGCGTCTTCGCCGCGCTCGACGGCATCCTGTTCTACGTCTTCTTCGAGGCCATGCTGATCCCGCTCTACCTGATCATCGGCATGTGGGGCGGCCCCAACCGCGTCTACGCCGCGATCAAGTTCTTCCTCTACACCCTGCTC
>JAAXVP010000437.1 GCA_013335435.1 Thiobacillus sp.
CAGCATGCAGATCGAGTCCTTGCCGCCGGAGAACAGCAGCACGGGGTTGCTGCACTGGCCGGCCACTTCACGCATGATGTGGATGGCTTCGGATTCGAGCCAGTCCAGGTGGCTCAGGGTTTGTTTGGTGAGCGTCGACATTGCTTTACTCGGTTGAGGGTTCGTTGCTGTGCGCCATTACTTCTTGACGTGCAGGCCGCATTCCTTGGTTTCCGGATTTTCCCACCACCAGCGCCCGGCGCGCACGTCTTCCCCGATGGAAACCGGGCGCGTACAGGGCGCGCAGCCGATGCTCGGGTAGAACTTGTCGTGGAGGGCGTTGTACGGAACCTTGTTGAGGCGGATGTAAGCCCAGACTTCCTTTTCGGACCAGGCCGACAGGGGGTTGAGCTTGATGAGACCGTTGCCTTCGTCGAACTGCTGCTTGGGCAGGTCGGTGCGGGTGGTGGATTGCTCGGCGCGCAGGCCGGTGATCCAGGCCTGTTTGCCGGCCAGGGCGCGGCCCAGGGGCTCGACCTTGCGGGCGTGGCAGCAGGCCTTGCGCAGCGCGACGCTGTCGTAGAAGCCGTTGATGCCGTTTTCGCGGGTGAAGGCTTCCACCGCCTCGTGATTCGGGTAGTAGAACTTGAGCTTGAGGCCGTAGTGCGCCTGCACCTTGGCCATCAGATCATAGGTTTCGAGGGGCAGGCGGCCGGTATCCAGCGAGAAGATCTCGATGGCCAGCTTGTTGGTGGCGATCACGTCGGTGAGGACCATGTCCTCGGCGCCCAGGCTGTTGGCCATGGTGATGGCCGGGAATTCGACCGCGGCGGCGGCGAGATCGGCCTTCAGGATGGCGACCTTGGCTTCGAGGCTGGCCAGCAGCACGGGATCGTCGAGCTTGGGGTTCTGGTTCGGGTGCATGGTGTCTCCTCGCTTACGCGGCGCGCTGGGCGCGGCGGAACAGGGGTTCGGGCTGGTCCACCGCCGCCTGGTAGGGGGTGGAGAAATCCTTCAGGCTGGCCAGGGCTTCTTCCAGCTGGGCATCGGAATACTTGCCGGCCTTGGGCTGGATGGTGTCGAAGCCGCAGCGCTGCATGAAGAAGAACTGATCGCGCAGCACGTCGCCGATGGCGCGGATTTCGCCCTTGAAACCGTAGCGAGTGCGCAGCAGGGCGGCGGCGGAGTAGGCGCGGCCGTCGGTGAACTTGGGGAAGTTGAGGGCGATGGCGGCGATGCTGCCCAGATCCGGGACGAGTTCTGCCACGTCTTCATGGCTGTCGAGCCACACGCCGAGGTCGGCACGGCCGGAGAGCTGGCCGCTGTGGGCCTGCCAGACGGCGAAAGGCACGAATACCGGGCCGGCGGCGAGGGTCAGCTCTTCAGGCGCCTGGCTTTCGTCGAGGATGAGGATCCGGGTGTCGTCGTCGATCAGTTGGCCGTTCTTGATGATCTTAGGCATTTTGCTTCCTTTCCTTGACGGCGGCTTCGCCATACACGCCAAGCTTGAAGGGGTCGAGGCCGGTGCGGCGGACGGTTTCGATGAAGCGCTCGCCGCCCTGGCGCTGGGCCAGGTAGACATTGATGATCTTCGAGACCACATCGGGCATTTCGGCGGCGGCAAAAGAGCGACCGATGACCTTGCCGATGCTGGTGTGGTTGCCCTGGCTGCCGCCGAGGCTGACCTGGTACCACTCTTCGCCGTTCTTATCGACGCCGAGGACGCCGATGTGGCCCACGTGGTGGTGGCCGCAGGAGTTCATGCAGCCGGAGATATTGAGTTCGATGTCGCCGATGTCGTAGAGGTAATCGAGGTCGTCGAAGCGGGCCTGGATGGCGTTGGCGATGGGGATCGACTTGGCATTGGCCAGCGAGCAGAAGTCGCCGCCAGGGCAGCAGATCATGTCGGTCAGGAGGCCGAAGGTCGGCGTTGCCAGATTGGCAGCACGGGCTTTTTCCCACAGGGCGAAGAGCTCGGACTGCTTGACGTCGGCGAGGACCAGGTTTTGTTCGTGGGTGGCGCGGATTTCACCGAAGCTGTAAGCGTCGGCCCAGTCGGCAACCAGGTCGAGCTGCGCGTCGGTGACGTCACCGGGGGCGCGGGACGGATCCTTGAGGGACACCACGACCACTGCGTAGCCGGGCACCTTGTGGGCCAGTACGTTGCGGCGCGTCCAGGCAGCGAAGGCCGGGTTGGCGGCACGCTGGCTGAGGTAGCCGGCGTCGTCGGCCGGCAGGGTTTCGTAGGCGGGCGTGGTGAAGTGGCCGGCGACGCGGGCGACTTCAGCTTCG
>JAAXVP010000438.1 GCA_013335435.1 Thiobacillus sp.
AGTAGCGCCAGGGTATCCTCATCGGTTCGCACGGTGGCGGGCCGGGAGCGCGGCAAGCTGACATCGAGCTCGGTGAGTCTGCCGCCGCGCCAGCGCAAGGTCAGATGGGCCCGGTATTCATCGCGGTACACGGCGATACGGACCTCTTCAAGCAAGGCGCGCAGGAGTTCCTTTTGGTCGCGCACCGTCGTGGTGGCGGCGAACCAGACGCGTTTGAGATCTTTACCCAGTGTCAGCAGGGCATGGCGTTCGCTGGCCGTGAGCGTGGCTTTGTGCTGCTGTTGGCGGCGGGCCAGTTCGGCCTGGGCTTGATCGAGTTCGCGCAGGCACTGCTCCCATTCCGTTTCGAGCCCGCGCGCCACCAGCCGATTTTCCGGTTCGACCGCACGATAGCGGCGTTCAGCTTTTTCTGCGTCGTAGCGGGCGCGCTCGACAGCCAGTTGCCATTGGGCGAGGGCGGCATCGTGATGCGCTTCCAGTTGTTGGGCGGCGATCAAGGCGGCCTCAATGCCGGCGGGTTGCAGCGTTTCCAGAAGGGCCTGGGTGACGGCGTCGTCGATTTGTACGCCGCCGACGTTGAGACAGTAAACGCCACGTCCGCGGACGATGTCTTTGCCGGCGCAATGGTAGCCTGGGGTGATAGTCCGTCCGCGATAGTGAGTGCGCAACTTCCGTCCGCAGTGGCCGCAGGTGGCGAGGCCTTGCAGTAGGGCGCGGCCTTCGCGCAAGGCGCCGCCGCCCTGGTGGGGTTGTGGGTGAGTATTACTGTCGAGGCGGGCTTGATTGGCCTCATACGTGGCCCAATCGATATAGCCGGCGTGGTGCTCGCGGATGAGGACGGCCCACTCCGACTGAGGGAGTTGGCGGATACGTTGTTTGATCTGTCCCTGCTCATCGACATAACGCTCGCACCGGGTTTTGCCATAGCAGTAGGCACCGGCATAGACCGGATTGGTGAGGACCTGGTGGATGGCGGTATAGGTGGGGAGAGTCCAGCGGATGTCCTGGGCTTGAGGTAGCCGCAGGGGAAAGTTCAGTCCCTCGGTGTGAAACCACAGCCAAACCCGGCGCGCCGAGCCCAGTTCGGCAAAGCGCTCGAAGACGGTTCGGATGGCGGCGACCACCGCCACATCGGGGTGAAAAAGCACCTCGCCGTCCTCCTCGCCCCAGACGAAGCCGACGGGTAATCCCCGGCGCAACTCGCCCCGTGCGGCCTTATGGCGGATGCCGCCATCGAGGCGCGCGCGCAAGATATGGAGTTCGGCTTCACTCATGGTGCCCTTAAGTCCCAGTACCAGGCGATCATTGAACAGGCCAGGATGGTAAACGCCATCGGCGTCGCCGATCAAGGTATCGGTCATGCCGCACAGATCGAGCAGGCGGTACCAGTCGGCATTATTGCGTGCCAGCCGCGAGACTTCCAGCCCCAGAACGATGCCGACCTGGCCCAAGGCAACGGCGGTAGTCAATTGGGCAAAGCCGGAACGTGGTGCGGCGCTGGCCCCGGACAGGCCAAGGTCCTGGTCGATGACCGTGATCCGCTCGCGCGGCCAACCGAGTTCCACCGCGTGATCGGCCAAGGCGTATTGGCGTGCGGTGGACTCTCGGTTGTGCTCCACCTGATTGGCGGAGGATTGACGAATATAGACGAAGGCGGCGCGGCGCCAGTGGAGGGGGCTGATTTTGCTCCGGTCACTCATGGCTGGGTTCCTCCGCTTGGGTTTCGATCGCGGCAGTTTTGGCGATCAGTTGCGCCAGTTTGTCGAGCACGACAACGCGTTGGGCGTTGTCCAGGTGTTCCCAAATCTCCGGGTTGAGCGGCGGATTTTCCAGAAAGGGCAGATTCATTGGCAGGGGCATGACAGAACTCCTCGGGGTTCGTTGAACGATAGAGGAGAGCGTCCACCAAGGCGCGAGTTTTCAGCAAGTCAGCGAGCGAGCCCAACAACGGTGGGTGTTGGCCAGGCTCACGTGAAGAGGATTGAGTCGGCTCGGCTAAATCAGTCCAATCCGCCGGAATGAGCGAACGGCTCTGGTCCGGTAAGATCAACAGAAAGTAGAGTCGACCAGCCCGATGCGTGCGCCACAGAACCTGTAAGGCCTGGCCTTCAAACGGATGCCCGCGGCGGACAATGGTGACCGATCGGGGAAAGTCTTCGGAATGGGTAGTGTGTCGTGGTTTCCTTTGGCACGATTGACCACGGTTTGCTGATCGAGGTGCTGCAAGAAAAGATCGGCGACGAACGGCTCATCCGGTA
>JAAXVP010000160.1 GCA_013335435.1 Thiobacillus sp.
CCGACACCAACGGCGACCTCGGCCCCATCTACGGCTACCAGTGGCGCAACTGGCCGGCCCCGGACGGCCGCCACATCGACCAGATCCAGGAGGTCCTGGACACCCTGCGGAACAACCCGGACTCCCACCGCATCATCGTCTCGGCCTGGAACGTCGGCGAGATTCCCAACATGAAGCTGCCGCCCTGCCACGCCTTCTTCCAGTTCTATGTCGCCGACGGCCGGTTGAGCTGCCAGCTCTACCAGCGCAGCGCCGACATCTTCCTCGGCGTGCCCTTCAACATCGCCAGCTACGCCCTCCTGACCATGATGATGGCCCAGGTGGTGGGCCTGAAGCCGGGCGACTTCGTGCACACCCTGGGCGACGCCCACATCTACCTGAACCACCTCGACCAGGTGAATCTGCAACTCAGCCGCGACTTCCGGCCGCTGCCGACCATGCGTCTGAATCCGGAGGTGGCCGACCTGTTCGCCTTCAAGTACGAGGACTTCACCCTGGAAGGCTACGATCCGCATCCGGGCATCAAGGCGCCGGTGGCGGTGTAAGAGGCTGAACCAATGCGCAATGCTCGATACAAACCTCGTCATTCCCGCGCAGGCGGGAATCCAGCCATATCAATCAGTCGTTTACACAAGACCCCATCGCCGTACTGGATTCCCGCTTGCGCGGGAATGACGGTTATTGAGTCGTCGGTGAAATTTCAAAGCCCATGAGCCGCCTGAGCATCATCGTCGCCATGGCCCGAAACCGGGTCATCGGCATAGACAACACCCTGCCCTGGCACCTGCCCGAGGATCTGAAGCACTTCAAGACCCTCACCATGGGCCACCACATCATCATGGGTCGCAAGACCTACGAATCCATCGGCCGGCCGTTGCCCGGCCGGACCACGGTGATCGTCAGCCGCGACCCCGGCTACAAAATGGATGGCTGCCTGGTCGCCCATTCGCTGGAAGAGGCGATTCGGCTGGCCGAGGGCGATGACGAGGCCTTCTTCGTCGGCGGTTCCAGCCTGTACGGACAGGCGTTGCCGCTGGCCGACCGGCTGTACATCACCGAGATACAGGCCGACTACCCGGGCGATGCGCATTTCCCGGAGTTCGATATGGCGCACTGGCGGGAGACGGCGCGGGTGCGGCAGGTCAGTCAGGCTGGCCTGGCCTACGAGTTTGTGGTGTACGACAGATAGGGTTTGGTCATGGATGGGAGGCCAGAAAACCTAAAGGATTCACCCACTCTGTACCATGACATCGTCGATCTTCTCTTCTTGCTGGGTAACGGCATTGGTGTCAGACCACGGTTTGAACCCAAGCCATGAAAGTTCATGCTCGACTTCAATAGTGATACCGGCACTGCACTACGACCAGCGTATCGTTTTCCACCCGATAGACCAGCCGGTGTTCTTCATTGATGCGGCGAGACCAGTAGCCTGCCAATTGGTGCTTCAACGGCTCTGGTTTGCCGATTCCCGCGTAAGGGTCACGCTCTATGGCTTCGATCAGTTGGTTGATGCGTTTGACCAGGGAGCGATCCTCGGCAAGGAGTGCCGTGTACTCTGCCCATGCGTGCGGAGTAAAGCAGATGCGCAGGCGACTCATGCCGGGTCGACAAGCGTTCGGGAACTGGCCTGGCCCAGGCGGTCCTGCTCGATGGATTCCAGCAAGCGTTGCGCGTTGACGGGGCTGCGGAGCAGATAGTCGGTTTCCTGCCAGGCCTCGAAGTCGGCCAGTGACATCAGCACCACGGGTCGGCCATTCTGCCGGGTGATGATGATGGGGGCATGGTCGTCGTTGACCTTGTCCATGGTCTTGGCGAGGTTGTTGCGGGCCTCAGTGTAGGTGATGGCATCCATGTTTTTGGCCTGTGCAGAAATAAGTACAGGTTAATTATGCTCCCTGCCTGGTCAGCAAACAACGGTCAGCACTTCAGCGGAGGTCCAGCACCTGTCTGCGCTTGACCTCCGCCGGGCTGGCGGCACGCACTTCGGCCACCGTGCAGGTGAACACCAGGGCCTCGCCGGCCAGGGGGTGGTTGCCGTCCAGCACCACCTTGTCGTCATCGAAGGAGGTGACCCGATATAGGGTTTCCTCGTCGCCTTCGGCATTGGTCAGCTCGAACTGCATGCCGATCTCGATCCGCTCCGGGAAACTGTCCCGCGGTTCCTCCAGGACCAGTTCCTTTTCGTACAGGCCGAAGGCGTCCTCGGGCAGCAGGTTGACCTTGACGGTGTCGCCGACCGACTTGCCTTCCAGCGCCGCCTCGAGATCGGCGAACAGGTCGCCGTAGCCGCCGTGCAGGTAGACCAGAGGCTCGGCGCCCTCGTCGAGGACCTGGCCGGCCGGGTTGGCGGCACGGTAGTTCAGGGTCACCACGGTGTTCCTGGCGATTTTCATGATCTTCCTCACAGGACGTAGCGGGCCAGGTCCTCGCTCTGCGCCAGTTCCTTGAGCCGGGCATCGACGTAGGCGGCGTCCACCGTGACGGTCTCGTTGCCGCGCTTGTCGGCGTCGAAGGAGAGGTCGTCGAGCAGACGTTCCATGACCGTGTAGAGGCGGCGGGCACCGATGTTCTCGGTGCGTTCGTTGACCTGCCAGGCGATCTCGGCCAGGCGCCGGATGGCGTCGTCGGCGAATACCAGCTTGATGCCCTCGGTCTCGAGCAGGGCCTGGTATTGCCGGGTCAGGCAGGCGTCGGTCGAGGTCAGGATGCGTTCGAAGTCGGCCACGGTCAGGCTCTGCAACTCGACCCGGATCGGAAAGCGGCCCTGCAACTCGGGAATCAGGTCGGACGGCTTGGCGAGGTGGAAGGCGCCGCTGGCGATGAACAGGATGTGGTCGGTCTTGATCATGCCGTACTTGGTCGACACCGTGGCGCCCTCGACCAGGGGCAGGAGGTCGCGCTGGACGCCCTGGCGCGACACGTCGCTGCCCTGGGTCTCGGAGCGGCTGGCGATCTTGTCGATCTCGTCCAGGAAGACGATGCCGTTCTGCTCGGCATTGCGCACCGCCTCGGCCTTGATCTCCTCCTCGTTGACCAGCTTGCCGGCCTCCTCGTCGGTGAGCAGCTTCATGGCCTCGGCGATCTTCACCTTGCGGGTCTTGCTGCGTTTCTGGCCGAGGTTCTGGAACATGCCCTGGAGCTGGCCGGTGAGTTCCTCCATGCCGGGCGGGGCGAAGATCTCCATGCTGGAGGCGGGCAGGGCGAGGTCGAGCTCGATCTCCTTGTCGTCGAGCTGGCCCTCGCGCAGCATCTTGCGGAATTTCTGCCGGGTGCCGGAATCCTCGGCCTTGCGTTCCTCGCCCCAGGCTTCGCGCGCCGGCGGCAGCAGGGCGTCGAGGACACGTTCCTCGGCGGCCTCCTCGGCGCGGAAGCGGACGTGAGCCGCGGCCTCCTCGCGGGCCTGCTTGACCGCCATCTCGATCAGGTCGCGGACGATGCTGTCGACATCCTTGCCGACGTAGCCGACCTCGGTGAACTTGGTCGCTTCGACCTTGATGAACGGGGCGTGGGCCAGGCGGGCCAGGCGCCGGGCGATCTCGGTCTTGCCGACGCCGGTGGGGCCGATCATCAGGATGTTCTTGGGCGTGATCTCCTGGCGCAGGCCGTCGGCCACCTGCATGCGCCGCCAGCGGTTCCTGAGGGCGATGGCGCAGGCGCGCTTGGCCTCGGTCTGGCCGACGATGTACTTGTCCAGTTCGTGGACGATTTCCTGGGGTGTCATCTGGGACATGGTGGAAACCCGGTTGAGCGGTTGATGAAGTGTACTGCTAGCGGATCAGGCCGATCAGGCCCCAGACCCCGAAGCCGGCCACGGCGAGGCCGGCGGCCAGCTTGACGGCGCGGTTCGCGGCCAGGGCGCGCAGGCGTTCGGCGGCCCAGCCCATGGCGAGCAGGTTGGGCAGGGTGCCGAGGCCGAAGGCCAGCATGAGCAGCGCACCCGAGGCCGCTCCGCCGCTGGCCAGGGCGGTGACCAGGACGCTGTAGACCAGGCCGCAGGGCAGCCAGCCCCAGACCGCGCCGGCGGCCAGGGCGCCGGGAAAGTCGCGGATCGGCAACAGGCGGCCGAACACGGGTTGCAGACGCCGCCAGAGGCCGCCGCCGGCGTTTTCCAGCCAGAGCACGGCACGGCTGAGCCCGGCCAGGTAGAGGCCCATCAGGATCAGGACCGCCTGGGCCAGGATGTACAGTCCGGTCTGCACCGGCAGCAGGCGCTCGGACAGGAAGGCGGCCGAGCCGACCAGGCCGGCCAGGGTGCCGGCCAGGGTGTAGCTGGCCAGGCGGCCGAGGTTGTAGCCGAGGTGGAAGGGCAGGGGCTGGCGTTTGCCGCCCTGCAGGGACATCGCGGCGACGATGCCGCCGCACATGCCGACGCAATGGGCGCCGCCCAGCAGGCCGGCGAGGAAGGCGGTGATCAGGCTGGTTTCCGGCAACCGGCTATCCTCACTCGCAGACCATGCCCCCGGCGATCCAGGCCTTCACGTCGCGTTCCCATTCCGCGTAGCCGCCGGGCACGACTTCGCGCTGGCCCGCGGGGGTCTTGCCGCTTTTCAGGGCCCAGCCGACGCGGACGTCATGGAGCAGGTGGTGGCTCAACACCTCGGCCTTGTCGCCGGTGGCGGCGTTGCGCTTGATCAGCTCGCAGGTATCGTGGGCGGAGAAGCCGGTGTAATCCATCCTGTCCCCGGCCGGCGCCATCCATTCGCCGCCGCCCAGGCCGGTCAGGGCGGGCTTGTGGCATTGCTCGCACAGGTAGCGGCTGCGGTGCGAGTTCCAGGCCCGGCCGTTGCTCCGGCGGCTGTTGAACTGGTGGCACTGCAGGCAGCGCTCGTGCTGGAATTTCGGGTACAGGGCGTCGCTGAACTTGACCGGCCCGATGTTCGGGCTGGCCCAGGCCGATGCGGACAGCACCAGGGCGAGGAGGGCGAACAGATGTCTCATGGTGCGGGCAGGAAGATCGCCCGGTAGGCGGCGTAGGTGGAAATGAGCACCCAGGGCAGGAAGACGAGCAGGCCGAGACCGAACGGGATCAGCATGGCGACGAGGCCGAGCAAGCCGAGCAGGAGGCTGTAGATCAGGATCGGACGCCAGTTGACGCTGCAGGCCCACAGGCTCCACCACATGGCGTTGCCGGCCGAGAAGCCGTCGAACAGGACCAGGGCAGGGGCGAACCAGGTCGCCATGACCAGCGGGGTGAGCAGGAAGAGGCCGGTCAGGACGGCGGGCAGGGCCTGGCCGAGGATGGCCTCGGCCTCCTGCGGGCTGAGGCTGCCCGGATTGGCGGCCAGTTGCTGCATCTGCTGGAAGCCGTCGCCGCCCATCTGGCGCATGATCTGGTCGATGAGCAGGATGCCGGCCAGGTAGAAGGTGCCCATGATGGCGAGGCTGATGCGGACCTTGGCGTCGACGAAACCGGCGCCCAGGTGCAGGAAGGTGACCGGCTGGCCTGCGTCGGCGGCGCGGCTGGCCGACATGTAGCCGGCGACCAGGAAGGGCGACAGGATCTCGATCAGGGAGCCGCCCAGGACGGGGATGGCCCCGACGCCCATGAGGGCCAGGAAGACCATGGCGGTCATGCCCATCCAGGGGATGGGGGCGGGCTTGAACCAGGACCAGCCGGCCTTCAGCCAGACCATGCCTTCGCCTGCCGCGGGGCGGGCAATACCGAGCGCGCGGCTCATGAAACGATAAGCGCCGCCCCGCGGCGGCGCTCGTGAGCAAGACCGGACATCAGAACTCCTTGATCATCCACATCGGCACGACGAAGTTGGGCGACAGGTCGTCATAGCGGCGCATCTGGCCGTCGCCGCGCTGGTCGACCAGGTAGTACGGCTTGCCGTGGCGCGGGGTGACCTTGATCATGTAGAGGCGGCCGCGCATGCGGAACTCCTCGATCTTGTTCTCGCCCTTGCGGTTGATGGTGACCTGGGGCTCCAGTTCGGCATCCGGGATGCCGGCGGGCGGCGCGATGTCGGGCACCGGCTCGAGCTTGGGCGGCTTGTCTTCGACCGCGTTGGCGGCAACTGGCAGCGCGGCCAGGATGGCCGCGAGAACGAACAGGGTTGTGCGCATGATTGATCCCCGGTGACTGTGTTTTTGATTGTACCTCACAGGCTGAGCAGTATCTCCCGATCGTGCGGGGTTGGCGTCAGGCCGCAGGTCTCGTAGTGGCGGAAGATGGCATCGACGATCTGGTCCGGATCGTCGATGACCTGGAGCAGGTCGATGTCCTCCGGGTCGATCATGCCCTCGCCGGCCAGCGAGGCCTTGACCCAGTCGAGCAGGCCGTGCCAGAAGGCGCCGTGCACCAGGATGATGGGGATCCGGCGGATCTTGCCGGTCTGCACCAGGGTGAGCACTTCCATGAGTTCGTCCAGGGTGCCGAAACCGCCCGGCATGATCACGTAGGCGCTGGCGAACTTGACGAACATGACCTTGCGGGCGAAGAAATGCCGGAAGGTCTGGGAGACGTCCTGGTAAGGGTTGGCGTGCTGTTCGTGGGGCAACTGGATGTTGAGGCCGACGCTGGGCGACTTGCCGTAGTAGGCGCCCTTGTTGGCCGCCTCCATGATGCCGGGGCCGCCGCCCGAGATGACCGCGAAGCCGGCGTTGGACAGCTTGTGGGCGATGGTCTCGGTGAGCAGGTAGTACGGGCTGCCGGGCGGCACCCGCGCGCTGCCGAAGATGGTGACCGCCGGCCGGATCGGCGCCAGGCGTTCGGTCGCCTCGACGAACTCTGCCATAATTTCGAACATTCGCCAGGACTCGCGGGCCGAGAGCAAGGCCTCCTTGCTGCCCTCTGGATCGATCACATTCGGAATCTTTCTCATGAACCAAACCCTGTTGCTGGTGGACGGCTCATCATACCTTTACCGGGCCTTTCATGCCTTGCCCGACCTGCGCAACCGGGAGGGTTTCCCGACCGGCGCCATCTACGGTGTGATCAACATGCTGCGCCGCCTGCACAAGGACAACCCGGCCGCCTACGTGGCCTGCGTGTTCGACGCCAAGGGCAAGACCTTCCGCGACGATCTCTACCCCGACTACAAGGCGCACCGGCCGCCCATGCCGGACGACCTGGCCATCCAGATCGAGCCCCTGCACGAGGCGGTGCGGGCGCTCGGCTGGCCGATCCTGATGATCGAGGGGGTGGAGGCGGACGACGTCATCGCCACCCTGGTGCGCCGGGCCGAGGCGCAGGGCCTGGACAGCATCGTCTCGACCGGCGACAAGGACCTGGCGCAACTGGTCACGCCGAAAGTCAAGCTGGTCAACACCATGACCAACGAGATCCTGGACGAGGCCGGCGTGGTGGCCAAGTTCGGCGTGCCGCCGGACCGCATCGTCGACTACCTGACCCTGGTGGGCGACGCCGTGGACAACGTGCCGGGGGTGGCCAAGGTGGGGCCCAAGACCGCCGCCAAGTGGATCGCCGAGTACGGCGGCCTGGATGCGCTGATGGCGCGGGCCGGCGAGATCAAGGGCGTGGCCGGGGAGAACCTGCGCCAGGCCCTGGACTGGCTGCCCACGGCGCGCACCCTGGTGACGGTGAAGGACGACGTCGAGCTGCCGGTGGCGCTGGACGCGCTGCGTTGGCAGCCGGAGGACCATGACACCCTGGCCGGGCTGTTCGAGCGCTACAACTTCCGCACCTGGCTGCGGGAGATGCAATCACCCTCTCCCCAGCCCTCCCCCCTCAAG
>JAAXVP010000161.1 GCA_013335435.1 Thiobacillus sp.
GTGGGGGGAACCCGTTCGTGGTGCAACCCCTTGTTCATATGGCCGGGACGGCGTCCGCGCCATGATTGGTTAGGCGGGCATTCGGTATCCGGTGCTGAAAATGCGCTGTCTCATCGACTAGGCGCAGTCTCGGCACCCCATTCAGCCAGGTCGGCGAGCGCTATGAGCCCCCCTTGAGGCGGCGGCCAGACTAGTCCGTTCGTCGGACTCAGCGGGCATTGCTAAGAAACTGTGTTCTCCCAATTACTTTATTGCCAGTTGTCTAGGTGCCATCGGCCTGATGAATCAAGCCCTGATCATCGACGACGAAGGAATGTCCTGTGTCGGTCATGAGCCGAAGTCCATCCAGGGCCGCTTCCAGTTGGCCGCCTCGAATGGGCATACCCTTTTCATCCTCGTTCTGCCCTCGGGCATTGGTGACACATACAAGCGCCGCATACGGGATGGCGTCCATGTCGTTGGCCTCCCGCATAAGCCGGAAATGCTCATCCCGTTTTATATGTCCCTTGAATGGGTAGCAATCAGTTCGGACATGAACAGCTGCCAACAAAGTGTCCTTGATGGCGAGGAACTGGGGGTTTTGTCCCAAAGTGGTGTTCACTTCACGAATCTCAAATCCTCTCGACTCAAGATCGCTTATGACGACCGAGATTCCGAAAGTATGCAAATCTGCTTCACTCATGAGGTCGGGTAGAGGTATAGCGCGCCTGGCGCAGTAGCGCTTGATGAACTCGACCCTAGCGGAATAGGGATTGGGCGCGTTGTTATCGGGCGACGAGGTTCCGAGACGCATCATTCCCTCGTCACCCTTCTGCCCGCGACCTGTCTCGGCGATGTAATTGGCCTGATTAAGGCAATGCTCAAGCCACTCATCGAAGGCTTGCCGGTTCTCGGCGTTGTTGATCCAATCGGTCCATGCTCGAAAATCTTCGGTGTCCAACTGAACTCGGCCCGGGAAGTCGGCGAGCCAGTCACCTGCCCACCACGGCTCCCCTTCTTCGGTGACGAACAGCACCCGCAAGTAGCTGAACAACTCCTGATGATTCACGGGCAGGGGCGCGGCCACAGGCCGCTCCAGAAGAGTCACATTGGGCAGGAAAGGAATGTCGCCGCATATATCTCGGTCCGGTACGTAGTAGATGAAGTGCCCCGGCGGGCAGTAGCCAAAGTCAACAGGCCGGGACGGAATGGCGCCGGCATAGAAGCCAACCATCAGGCTGCTGGGCAACAGGGGCATTAAATTGCCTCCCGAGAACTCGTAAATGTGCAACCCGGCACACCCTTGAACATCGACTTCAACTCATCAAGGGTAGGTAGATAGCATTCAATACAGCGTCCCTCGACGAAAGCCCTAGCGCATTCTATGAACTCCGGCGAATAACCGAGCTTGGTCAGGTTGTCCAAGAGCCCCAATTTATGCTCTTTGTTCTGACAACCTTCTACATACCAACCCTCCCACAAAGGCATGGGCGTTATCATCCGTGATGCATTCTTTGAGATATAGGAGTCACCATCCCTTCGCCTAGTGTGTCGGGCGAGACTGCTGTAAATGTTATCCACTTGCCCAACTGCGACCTTCTGTAGCACATGTGCAAGACGTGCTTCCTGGGAATTACAAGAACGTACTCCATCCAACTCCCCCCAATGGTGATCAGGTGGAGCGTTTTGCTCCCAACGCAGCAGGATTGCAGCCAACAAGACTTCCCAACGGTCACCGATACGTAGCTGGTTCATTTTTGCCTCCTTATGTCATGGCCGCCTAATCCGTTGATATCGTCGGCCTGTGGTAATCACCTGGCCGTCGTGGCTGCTCTCCACCTTGTAGGCATTCAGAAGCTTCCACATGCGGCGGACTTTTTCTTGTGCTTCGCATCGCCGTATCGCTCCCTTGCTCCTGTGGTCGAAATAGATGACCACCCCACCATGGCCGTCGTATTGCTCTTCGCCATATTGATCTAGCCAAAGGTCGATGAGGGGAGGGATGCCTCGTTGTTGGGTGCGAGTCCTCGCGTGTCTACTGGCCATGATCGCCTCATACCTTGAAGCGCTTACGAAGATCGTCAGCCAGCGTCCATTCGGTATCGCCGGGTCGTTTGATTAGCAGGTCGCGCCACGCATTTCGGCTGGTTCCTTTCCCTTGCTTGCCGACGGCAATGAAGCGAGCCAGTTCTGAGGGTGAATAACTCTCGTCCTTGAACATGAGTTTGCCGAACTTGATGGCCGCGTAATACGTCTCCCGCTGGTATTCCATACGGACTGATGTGCCATTTGGCAGAAACAAGGGCGACCAGTAATAGCCCTCCTTGGGATTGCCATATTCAGCCGTGAAGTCTTTAGTGCCGGACTCTCTGAGCCGGTACTCGTAATACGCCTCGTCCCATTCGGCCTCATCGGCCGTGCGCTCAAGGTAGTCCAAGACCACATCCTCAATCCATCGCGAGATATTCGCCTTGGGGCCACGCCGCAGGAACAGTTCACCGATGATTTCCGAATCGATAGGGACAGCAATTTTTTCATTCATGATGACCTCACGCGTAGATAGATAGTTCATATTTAAGCTCAGTGTAGCAGTCCTTTGCGTTACTGCTAATAGTTTTTTTGTTTCGCAAGTACCGCATGGACTGAACACAACTCACACAAAGGCGGTTTGACCAAGGCCAACACCCTGGTGCACCACGAAGCCCTGGACGACCCAAAGCTCCTGTTCAGGACCCGAGGCGGCGGTTGCCAGCGCCTGGACAAACTGTTCGACGGCCAACTGCCATCAACCCTGAAAGCCTCAACGAAGCGCATTGGACGGCGGCTTGAACGAAACGGCATCGCAAGGTATAAACCACGGTATATATCAGCGACAACGGAGGCCATCATGCAAACCGCCAAACTCTTCAAAAACGGCCGCAGCCAGGCCGTGCGCCTGCCGGCGGAATTCCGCTTCGAGGGCGATGAGGTTTTGATCCGGCGCGACCCGCTCACCGGCGACGTCATCCTTAGTCAGCGCAACAAGAAATTCGAGGAATGGCTCAAGTTGCGCGACCAGTTGATCGCCGAAGCACCACAGGAATTCGAGGATTTCGAGATACCGCGTGACCCCAGTCCGCCTATTGAGCGGGATTGGCCGTGAAAAACGACTTCCTTTACATGCTGGATACCAATGCCGTATCCAACCTGATCAGGGGACAAGGCAACACGGCCTTGCAAGCGCTGGTCATTGAACGGGATGCCTGCATCTCGGTCATTACCGAGGCGGAAATTCGCTTTGGCGTGAAACGGAAGCCGCAGGCCACCCGACTGGCAAAGGCCGTGGGAGTCTTCCTGCTCGACATGCCTTGCCTGCCCTGGACATCCGCCACGGCACAGACCTACGCCGACCTGCGCACCCGCATGGAAGTCCAGGGCATCGGCCTCTCGGCCATGGACCTGCTAATCGCCGCCCATGCCATAGCCGAAGACTGCACTCTGATCAGCGCCGACGGTGCCTTCACCAAGGTGCCGGGCCTACGTGTGCTGGACTGGTCAGCGAACGATGACTCAACCCTCCCAGGCAATCCAGCGCGGCTGGTTCGCGAAAGGCTGGCTCGTGAAGGAATCTCGCCGAGCGATGTGGCCGATGCCGTAGCCGAAGTGCGCGCTTCCGCCAAACAGGTAAAACCCAAAAAACCAGCCAAGCCCGAGTAGGCCTGTCTCCGCAAGCTCTATTCCAAACGGGCAACCGTCCGTGATAAAGAGCGTGGCGACCGTGGTGCCATCATGTGCCGCTGAAGCGGCTCATGACGTCGCAAGCCGGCCGATGAGTCAGTCCTTCGTCCCGACCACTCTCACAGCACATGGCGCAGGATCGCGACGTAATGGGCGGCGCTGCCGGCCAGTACGAACAGGTGCCAGACGCCGTGCGCATGGCGCAGGCGGTCGTCGAGCGCATAGAAGACGATCCCCGCCGTGTAGAGCACGCCGCCGCCGGCCAGCCAGGCGAAGCCGGCCGGGCCAAGCACCCGCAGGAGCGGCACCAGCGCGGCCAGGGCCACCCAGCCCATGACGACGTAGATCGCCACCGACAGGATGCGCGCGCCTTGCGCCGGCCGCAGTTCCTGCAGGATGCCGATCACCGCCAGTCCCCACACCACGCCGAACAGCGACCAGCCCCAGGGGCCGCGCAGGGTGACCAGGCAGAACGGGGTGTAGGTGCCGGCGATGAGCAGGTAGATGCCAAGGTGGTCGAGCTTGCGCAGGAGATCCTTCGCGCGGCCGCGCAGGCTGTGGTAGAGCGTGGAGACGCTGTAGAGCAGCACCAGGGTCGCCCCGTAGATCGAGACGCCGACGATCTTCCAGGGATCGCCGCCCCGTCCGGCCAGGACGATGAGCACGACGGCCCCGGCCAGGGCCAGGATGGCCCCGGCCAGATGGGTCGATGCATTGAACCTTTCGCCGTGGTACATGCGCTTGCCGTGCCCTCGTCCATGGGTCATTCCCGCCCCCATCATAGTCCGTGTTGGCGGCGCGGCAGGCCGGCAAACCCGGTAACATAAGCCTAGGGAAACGCTGATTTATTCGATTCCGTCGTTCCCGCGAAGGCGGGAACCCAGTCTAATCAAGGCACTGGATACCCGCGTTTGCGGGTATGACGCATAAATCATCGTTTCCCTAGGACTCGTCACGAGCCGTGCCGGACTCATCAGGAGTGCACTACCCAATGCTTCACTGGGCCGATTACATCAAGTTCTTCGTCGCCCTGGCGGTCATCGTCAACCCGGTCAGTGCGCTGCCGCTGTTCGTCAGCATGACCGCCAACAACAGCAAGGCGGAAAAGCAGCAGATCGCCCGCGTCGCCAGCATCTCCGTGGCCGTGGTCCTGTTGCTGGCTTCCTTGCTGGGCCAGCCCATCCTCGAGTTGTTCGGGATCACCATCGCGTCGTTCAAGGTGGGCGGCGCCATCCTGATCCTGCTGATGGCCATCGCCATGATGCACGCCGCGCCGACCCGGCAAAGGCAGACCCCTGAGGAGGCACGGGAGGCCCTGGACAAGGAGAACATCGCCGTCGTTCCGCTGGCGATTCCGCTGCTCGCCGGACCCGGCGCGATCTCCACGACCATCGTCTACGCGACCGAACGCGCCTCGGCGGTCCATCTGGGCTTGATCATGCTCTGCTGCCTGCTGGTGGCGTTCGGCACCTGGCTGATCCTGCGCCTGGCGACGCCGGTCAGCACCTGGCTCGGCGAGACCGGCGTCAACATCGCCACCCGCCTGATGGGGCTGTTGCTGGCCGCCGTCGCGGTCGAGATCTTCACCAGCGGGCTCGTGGTCCTGCTGCCCGGACTCAAGTAGGCGCCCGGCGCGATGCCATCGCCACCCCAACCGCACCGATCTCCGGATCGACGAAAAGGCTCATTCCCATGCGACGCCTGAACATCAGCCATGTCACCGAGTACCTGTTCTCAGAACCGGTAACGTTGCTGCCGCACCGGTTGCTGCTGCGCCCCAGGGAGAGCCACAACGTCAGGATCGAGTCTTCGACCCTGGATATCTTTCCCGGCCATACGTTGCAATGGAAACGGGATGTGCTGGACAACTCGGTGGCGCTGGTGGGTTTTTTCGGGATGGCGGACCGGTTGCGGATTGCCAGCAACGTGGTCATCCAGCATTACGAGGACAACCCGTTCGATTTCCTGGTGGACGACTACGCGGTCAGCCACCCCTTCGACTATGCCGAGGCGGAGCGGGCCGAACTCGCCGCCTTCCTGCGGGCCGTTTACCCGGACGACCGCGAGGCGGTGCGGGGCTGGCTGGACGGAGCGGGCCTGTCGCGGCCCCAGGAGACCTTCTCCCTGCTGGACCAGGTGAACCGCCGCATCGCCGGCCAGTTTTCCTACCAGATGCGCGAGACGCCGGGCGTCCAGTCGCCCGCGCTGACGCTGGCGCTCAACAGCGGCTCCTGCCGCGATTTCGCCGCCTTGTTCATGGAAGCCTGCCGACACCTGGGACTGGCCAGCCGCTTCGTCAGCGGCTATCTGTTCACCTCGGATTTCGACACCGGCAATGGATCGACCCATGCCTGGGTGGAGGTCTACCTGCCCGGCGCGGGCTGGAAGGGGTTCGACCCCACCAGCGGCGAGGTGGTGGGCAACCGGCATATCGCGACGGCCGTGGCGCGCCACCCGGAGTCCGTACCGCCGGTGGCCGGCAGTTTCATTGGCCCGGGCGGATCGCATCCGATGCCGAATGTGACGGTGCGCGTCGGCACGCTTGCGACATGAGCCCAGGCAATAAAAAATAAATATATCAATATAAGCATTGCTTATGTTTGGGATCGCGCGTATGGTGGGATTGCAGTCAATTCAAGCAGTGTAGTTCCAGTTCAGCAGTCACAGCCTTCATCGGCACCGTCGCTTCAGTACCCCCCTACAGACCTTGATGCCACCGCACCCAACCGGGCGCGAGTCCGGATTATTTCGATTCAAAAAGGAATGTAGATGTCTACCGGTACAGTCAAATGGTTCAACGATGCCAAAGGTTTCGGCTTTATCACCCCTGACGATGGTGGCGACGATCTGTTCGCCCACTTCTCGGAAATCCAGGACAGCGGCTTCAAATCCCTGAAGGAGATGCAGCACGTTTCCTACGAGGTGAAGACCGGGCCCAAGGGCAAGCTGGCCGCCTCCATCAGGCCTGTGTAACCTCCCCGCGCCTTTGGCGGCCCGGTTATCCCGGACCCGCCATCTGGAGCAAGCGGCAAGGGCCGGATCGTCGATCCGGCCCTTTGTCTTGTCGGGTGGACGCGGCGGCGCCGTTCACTTCAGGATGACGGCGCTCTCCTGCTCGCGTTTCGGGGCGAATGACGAGACCGACCGGCGCACCTTCAATCGCGCGGCGGCGCCGGCCATGGCGTCGAGCACGCCTTCACTCGCCACCCCCCGCGGCCCGCTGCAACCCCACTTCCTCCCCGGCATGGTCCCGGTTCCACAACTGGAACAGCGGGTATTTCAGATACGCCTTGTCGGCGACATAGCGCAGCACGTTGGCCAGCCGGAAGAACTGCACCACCGAATCGACCCGGAAGACTTCCTTGCCGCGTTCGTCGAACAGTACCAGCGTCGGCGCATAGAACAAGCCGAGATCCTGCGCCCACTTGCGTGCCGTCATGCGCCGGCCGTCCGGCGTCAGCACCGGCGTCGCGTCGTCCCAGACGTTGAGCTGCACCACCTCGAAGGCCTGCAGACGCTCGCGCACCAGGGGATTTTGCAGCGGCTCGCTATGGAGCACGTCGCAGGCGTGGCAGCGCGGCTGCTCGAAGATCACCAGCAGGGGTTTGCGGGCCGGGAAACGGCTGCGGTCGAGCGCGTACGGCGGCGGCGTGAAGATCGGATCGGGGATCAGCGTTTCATCGGCGAACAGCGGTGGCGGGTCGGCCTGTTCCAGGTACTCGGCGAAGCTCTTGGTCTTGTAGTGGCCGTCGGCGACGTATTCCAGCGCCGCGCGCATCTTGTAGGGCGGGTAGTAGCCGACCAGTTTCAGCGCCTGCCTGCGCCCCTCGACGTAGAACAACAGCGTGGGCGTGAGCTGCGCCTTCTGGGCGATGGCGAATTCGTTGATCGGCAGGGTCTTGCCGTCCATGCCGGTGATCGGCTCGGTGCTGTGCGTGTTCAGCCCCACCACTACGAAGAGCGTGCGCAGGTAATG
>JAAXVP010000439.1 GCA_013335435.1 Thiobacillus sp.
CTCATCCCCAGCCCTTCCCCCGGCGGGGGAAGGGGGCCATACCCTCTCCCTCCGGGAAGGGCAGGGTGAGGGAGCAACGTCTGGTCAGTCATGGCCGGCTCGATCATTCGGAACCGGTCATCTGGCGATACCAGACCCGGTGGTGCTGCTTGGCCCAGGCCCGGGTCACCGTGCCGTACCACATGGCGCGGACGGTGCCCTTGACCCAGATGGCGGCATAGATGTGCACGAAGATCAGGGCGATCATCACCGCCGCCGTGGCGGCGTGCAGGACGGCGGCCAGGCGGACCAGGTCCACCGGCAGGTTGTACCAGGCCCGCCAGAGCACCAGGCCGGACACCAGGAGCACGGCCATGCAGGCCAGCAGGAGCCAGAACAGCAGCTTCTGGCCGCCGTTGTACTTGCCCTGCTCGGGCATGTCCTGGTCGTTGCCGTCGACCATCTCGCGCACCCGCCTCAGCCATTCCTTGTCCACGGGGGTCATCACGTTGAGGCACCAGAAGCGCAGCACCATCACGGCGAAGGCGATCGCCATCAGGAGGCCCAGGTAGGGGTGCAGGATGCGGGTCCAGGTGCCGCCGCCGAACAGGCCGGTCAGGGGCCAGAAGGCGGGGTGGAACAGGGCCAGGCCCGAGAGGGCGAGGAGGATGAAGGCCATTCCCACCAGCCAGTGGTTGACCCGTTCCCGGGCGGTATAGCGTTGGAGGTCTTTCGGATCGCGTTTCATTCCTCGAACTCCTTCTCGATTTCCCTGGACACCTCATTGGGGCCCTTGGTGACGTAGTGGAACAGCCCGGCCAGCGCGGTCAGGGCCAGGGCGCCCATGGCCAGGGGCTTGCTGATTCCCTTCCAGAGGCCGACCAGGGGACTGATGCTCGGGTCCTTGGCCAGGCCCGAGTAGAGCCCGGGCTGGTCGGCGTGCTGGAGGACGTACATCACGTGGGTGCCGCCCACCCCTTGCGGGTCGTACAGGCCGGCGTTCTGGTAGCCGCGTTCCTTGAGGTCGGCGATGCGCTCCTCGGCGTGCTGGATCATGTCCTCCTTGCTGCCGAACACCAGGGCGCCGGTCGGGCAGGTCTTGATGCAGGCCGGCTCCAGACCCACCGCCACGCGGTCGGAGCACAGGGTGCACTTGTAGGCCTTGCTGTCCTTCTTGGCGATGCGCGGGATGTTGAACGGGCAGCCGGTGATGCAGTAGCCGCAGCCGATGCAGTGCTCCTCGTGGAAGTCGACGATGCCGTTGCTGTACTGGACGATGGCGCCCGGCGCCGGGCAGGCCTTGAGGCAGCCGGGGTCGGCGCAGTGCATGCAGCCGTCCTTGCGGATCAGCCATTCCAGCTTGCCCGGCGCCGACTCCACCTCGGCGAAGCGCATCACCGTCCAGGACTGGTCGGTGAGGTCGCGCGGGTTGTCGTAGATGCCCGTGGTGGTGCCGATCTCGTCGCGCAGGTCGTTCCATTCCATGCAGGCGACCTGGCAGGCCTTGCAGCCGATGCACTTGGAGACGTCGATCAGCTTGGCCACCTCCAGGGTCTGGCGCGCGGACGGCGTGGGCGTGGTGGTGGCGGAGCGGGCCTTGATGTCGAGTGATTGCAGTGCCATGGTCGCCTCCTCACACTTTCTCGACGTTGACCAGGAACGCCTTGAATTCCGGCGTCTGGGTGTTGGCGTCGCCCACGAACGGGGTCAGGGTGTTGGTGAGGAAGCCGTTCTTGGCCACCCCCATGAAACCCCAATGGATCGGGATGCCCACGGTGTGGACCTTCTTGCCGTCCATGTCGAGGGCCATCAGGCGCTTGGTCACCACCGCCACGGCGGTGATGAAGCCGCGGTTGGACTTGACCCGGACATGGTCGCCGGAGCGGATGCCCTTCTCGCCGGCCAGGGCCTCGCCGATCTCGACGAACTGCTCGGGCTGGATGACGGCGTCCAGGCGGACGTGCTTGGTCCAGTAGTGGAAGTGCTCGGTGAGCCGGTAGGTGGTGGCCACGTAGGGGAACTTGTCGGGCTTGCCGAAGGACTCCCAGTCGCCCTTGAACACCCGCGCCGCCGGGTTGGCCCGCGCCAGGGGGTTGCCCGGGTGCAGCGGGTTGGCGGCGAGCGGCGACTCCATGGGCTCGTAGTGCTCGGGGAAGGGGCCCTCGGCCATCATGTCCCGCGCGAAGAAACGGGCCACCCCCTCCGGGTTCATGATGAAGGGCCCCATGCCATCGGCGGGGTTGCTATCGACC
>JAAXVP010000162.1 GCA_013335435.1 Thiobacillus sp.
AAGCTGCCCGGTTGCACCTGCCGGTCGAAGTCCACCGGGAGCAGTTTCAGTCCCTTGTGGATCGGCTTGTAGCGCGGCATCGGCCTCCCTTTCCCATGTCGAACTGCGTGTTCGGATTATGCCCGCCCAACAGCGGCTTTTTGGGTTTTTCTACAGCGTCAACGTAGAAGTTCAGGGGAGAGCGGAAGCGGGCGAAGCCCGCTGTAGCGAATCCCCTGGAACGCAGTGTTAGAAATTGTTTTCATGGAGGCGCGAATGAAAGAAGTGCATTGGAGCGACTGCTCAACGAATAACCGTGGATGTCCTGAATTGCTCGGCCCATGCGACTGTGGTTTTGCTACAGCTCAGCATAAATGGTGGACATACCTTTATCACCGCGCCTGTATTGAGGCGGCTCACCTGCGAAGTGCTCTCCGGTGGCGTGTAGGTTGGATATTTTCGAGATTTCGCACAAATCCCACTCGTGACCGGGTGTGACATGGCCGCCTGCTGTTTGGTAACACCGAAGGACATCATTTCCAGCACGGGAAACGCCTACCGCCGCAGGCTGAACGATGCGCGGATAACCGCTGTACATGAACGCAAGATATTCGCGGTTTCTGATTGCGTTGATGATGGTTTGCAGCATGGTTTTCTCCCTTCGGTGGCTACGGCAAATGAAATTTCTAACGTGGAGCTCAGGGACGCTGCGCGGCTTTATCGCGCAGCGTCCCTTGGAGCGTAGGGTTATGTTTCTTGGCCAGCGAGTCCACGGCAGTGAATGCTTTTTGTAGAAACAGGACGGTGTCGGTATTGTCATCGCGCACCTGGGTTTGCACCGTGTAGCGCCCTCGCAGTTCATGAGGCTCAACAACCACTTTGAGATATTGGACGCTCAGTTCCAGAGACCGGCCGGGCGGTGCTGGCTTGTCATGCCACACCTCCATGGTGGGGGTTTCCGAGTAGATCTTCCCATCCGGTTGAATTACCCGAAAACGCATTGAAACTTTGCAGTGGTTAGTTGCATCAGGTTTGCAGCCGCTAAAAATCACGAACGCACTAATAGGCTGATTGATGCCAACACTTTCAACGGTGTCGGCGTCGACAGTTTCCGACGGAGTAGCCCATTTCTTGAATAGGGCCTGCTCGTTCGCTGTGAAAATGAGTTGAGCACCAAATGCACCAGCGGACTTCCTGTCATCAGAGTCGGGAAGTGAATTTCCTTGCTTGTCGATCCACCCGGCATGAGCGGTTCCCGAGAGAATGCAGAACAGCAATGCAAGTCTTAACACCATGGCAGGGCTACCTGTCTTGAGAAACATAACGTAGAGCTAACCGGCGCTGCGCGGCTTTATCGCGCAGCGTCCAGCGACTGAAAGGAGCGGGGTTGAGCGCCGGGTTAGGTTGCGTTTCGCGGCAACCGCATATGAATAAGTGCAACCCGATCTCCTTTCTTGTTTTTCCGTTCCTCGACGGCATACGGCTGAAACCCCAATTGCGGGTAAAGCAGTAGGCCAGCAACATTTTGATTGAAACACGACACCGTTACTTCAGCGGCCTGATGTTTTAAGAAAGCAAGGCCAATCATCTGTTCGATGAGGTAGCGACCCACGCCGCGCCCACGGACTGCCGGCGAAACAATGACGTTTCCAATGGAGCAACAGCCGCCAACTTCCCAGCGGTAGAAGTTGGCGAACGCGACAATTTCACCGCCAAGCTCTACGACCGTTGAGTCTGAACGCTGTGCAATGGCGTCCTGCAACTGTGATACAGCCAGCGGGAATGCTGCCTTTGGGAACAAGAAGAACAACTCGTCTTCGCTTTGCGGAAAACCGCAAATGACTTGAATGTCTTTCTCGGCAACAGGACGATGAGTAAGTGACATGCTAAAAGCAACCTAACGTAAATTAGACGACACTTCCAAATCTAGGAACATTTCCAAATATGGCTTCAAATGCCTAGGTTTGGTTGTTCTTGCTGCCATATATGGACATGTATAAATTTGGAAATAGCCATATCTGGGCATGTCATTCGCCTATGGCCCTGATTCGGCCATGCAAGCCGAGCTTCCTGGCCGCGCCATAGGGCAGCAGCCATACCTTGCGGGATTGATCCCATTGCGCGCCGGCTTGCTTGGCACGTTGCCGGAGTTCGGTTTCGCCATAGGCGATCACCAGGGCGACGATCATGTCGTCTGGCGTGTCGTTCGGGGCCTGGAATCGCGGTAGCTGTTTTTCGTCCACGACGATTTCGACCGTGGTGTAGCGGCGCGAGGTTTCCGGCTGGATGCGGTAGCGGACGCATACCAAGGCATCGCCGAATTGGCGTTGGTAGCGTTTGGTGCCCGGTTGGCCCGGGGCCAGCTTCTTGCTGATGCCGGCCAGATGGACTGGCACGGGTGCGGTGTTCGGTGTGGTGGTCACGCGGTCTCCCTGCATTTTTCTACGTTTTATGGGGGGATTCTGGCACCGCGGGGGGGGCCGGGCAAGGGGCCGGCCTTGAAATGGATTGCGGGTGGTGGTTGGGTTTTTTGCCAGACTGCGCCTGGTCCACCCTCTCCCAACCCTCCCCCCTCGAAGGGGGAGGGCTTTGGCGCGGTTACAGCCCGGCCAGGGTCTTGACGTGTGCCGCGACGCTGCGGCCGAGGGAGTTGAGGTCGTAGCCGCCTTCGAGTACCGATACCAGGCGGTTGTCGGCGTGCCGGGCGGCGATGTCCATCATGCCTTCGGTGATCCAGACGTAGTCCTTCTCGACCAGGCCGAATTGGCCCATGTCGTCTTCCAGGTGGCTGTCGAAGCCGGCCGAGATGAACACCATCTCAGGCCGGAAGGCGTCCATGGCGGGCAGGACGCGTTCCTCGAAGACGGCGCGGTAGGCCTTGCCGGTGGTGCCGGCGGGCAGGGGCACGTTGACGATGTGGTCGCTCACCGTGTCCTCGCCGCAGAAGGGGTAGAAGGGGGACTGGAAGGTGGAGCAGAACAGCACCCGTGGGTCGTCCTTGAAGATGTCCTCGGTGCCGTTGCCGTGGTGGACGTCGAAGTCGAGGATGGCGACCCGCTTCAGGCCGTGTTCCTCCAAGGCGTGGGCGGCGGCGGCGGCGACGTTGTTGAAGATGCAGAAGCCGCCGGTCTTGGCGCGGCCGGCGTGGTGGCCGGGCGGGCGGATGGCGCAGAAGGCGTTCTGGACCTTGCCGGCCATGACCTTGTCGACCGCCCGGATGGCCGCGCCGGCGGAGTGCAGGGCGGCGCCCAGGCTGTGCTGGTTCATGGCGGTGTCGGGGTCGAGCTGGACGATGTGCTCGTCCTTGGGCGCGGTCTCGTACACCCAGTCGATGTACTCGGCGCTGTGTACCCGCAGGAGCTGCTCGCGGGTGGCGAGGGGCGGGTGATGGAAATGGTACAGGTAGTCGTAGACGTGGGCGGCGTGCAGGCGGTCGTCGATCGCGGCCAGTCGGGTGGGGGCTTCGGGATGCCAGTCGACGACGAAGTGCCTGGCGCAGATGGGGTGGGTGATGAAGGCGGTATGCAAGATTGGACCGTGTCGGGTGAATTGAACTTTCCAATAGGCACTATAACGCGTTTCATGGCGGTGTCACGACGTAGGCACTAACATATAACAGCCTTGCGCACGTCGCGCGGTGCCTGTCTGCACATAGAAAACACATAACGCCATGAGCCAGCATTACCTATATCCCCTGTTCAATCCCCGTTCCGTTGCCGTTTTCGGCGCCAGCGCCCGAGAGGACTCGGTCGCCGGCGTGATTTTCAAGAACATGCTGGAGGCCGGCTTCAAGGGTCAGGTCTATCCGATCAACCCGAAGTACGATGTCTTGCTCGACCATAAGTGCTATGCCAGCGTGGCCGATCTGCCGGAGCCCCCGGAGTTGGCCATCATCGCCACTCCGGCGCCCTCGGTGGCCCCCATCCTGGAGGCCTGCGGCAAGCGCGGCGTGCGCCATGCCGTGGTGCTTTCGGCCGGCTTCCGCGAGATGGGCGCGCAGGGCAGCAAGATGGAGGAGCAACTGATCGAGGTGGCGCGCAAGTACGGCATCCGCTTCATCGGCCCCAACTGCCTGGGCATCCAGCGTCCCGCCATCGGCCTCAACGCGACCTTTGCATTGGGCGCGCCGCATGCCGGCGAACTGGCCCTGGTGTCGCAATCGGGCGCCATCTGCACCGCCATGCTGGATTGGGCATCCTCGAACGGTATTGGCTTCTCCGCCGTGGTGTCGAGCGGCGCCTCGGCCGATCTGGATTTCGGCGAGATCCTGGACTACCTGGCCAACGATCCGTCGACGCGCGGCATCCTGATGTACATCGAGGGCATCCGTGACGCCCGCGGCTTCATGAGCGCAATCCGTGCCGTGGCACGCCTGAAGCCGGTGGTGCTGGTCAAGGTCGGTCGCCACGAGGCCGGCTCCAAGGCGGTGGCCTCGCATACCGGCGCCCTGGTCGGCGGCGACGACGTCTTCGACGCCCTGCTGCGCCGGGCCGGCGTGGTGCGGGTGAACACCATCACCCAGTTGTTCTCCTCGGCCCTGGCGCTGTCCTCGCGGGTCAAGCCGGCCGGCAACCGCCTGGCCATCGTCACCAACGGCGGCGGTCCGGGCGTCATGGCCACCGACCGCGCCGTCGACCTGGGCGTGCGCATCGCCGAGCTGGCGCCGCAGACTCTCGACAAGCTGAACGAGGCCCTGCCGTTCAACTGGTCGCACGGCAATCCGATCGACGTCATCGGGGATGCCGGCGCCGACCGCTACAAGGCCGCCATCGAGGCCTGCCTGGCCGACCGCGGCGTCGACGGTGTCCTGGTGATGCTGACGCCGCAGGCGATGACCAAGCCGACCGAGGTGGCCGAGGCGGTGGCGGCGGTGGCCAAGGGTTCCGACAAGCCGGTGTTGACCTGCTGGATGGGCGAGGACCAGGTCCAGGACGGCCGCAACGTATTCCGCCGGACCGGCATCCCGTATTTCAAGACCCCCGAGCCGGCGGTCGAGGTGTTCTCCTACATCTCCGCCTTCTACGAGAACCAGCGCCTGCTCATGCAGACGCCGGGCTCGCTGTCGCAGCAGGCCGAGCCGGACGTCGAGGGCGCCCGCCTGATCGTCGAAGGGGCCCTGGCCCAGGGCCGCCACCTGCTCAACGAGGTGGAGTCGAAGGCCCTGCTGTCCGCCTTCCATATCCCGGTCGCCAAGACGGTGATCGCCCGCAACCCCACCGAGGCGATGTTGATGGCGCAGCAACTGGGCTTCCCGGTGGTCATGAAGATCAATTCGCCGGACATCAGCCACAAGTCGGACGTCGGCGGCGTGCGCCTGGGCCTGTCCAGCGGCCAGGCGGTGCGGGCGGCCTACTCGGGCATGATGACCGAGGTGAAGCGGCACCAGCCCGAGGCCTTCCTGGACGGCGTCGTGATCGAGCCCATGGTGTCGCGTTCCAACGCCCGCGAGGTGCTGGTCGGCACCATCAGCGACCCGGTCCTGGGGCCGGTGATCGCCTTCGGTTCCGGCGGCGTCGACGTCGAGGCCTACCAGGACCGCGCCGTGGCCCTGCCGCCCCTGAACAGCTTCCTGGCCCGCGACTTGATCAGCCGGACCCGTGTGGCCAAGCTGCTGGGCGAGTATCGCGGCCGCGCCCCGGCCGACATGGACGCCCTGGAAAGCGTCCTCCTGCGCGTGTCCGAGATGGTCTGCCAGCTGCCCTGGCTGTCCGAGCTGGACATCAATCCGCTCCTGATCGACGAGCACGGCGCCATGGCGGCGGATGCCCGCATCACCATCACCTCGCGCCCGCCGACCCGCGACAAGTACAGCCACATGGCCATCCACCCGTATCCGGTGCACCTGGTCTCGCGCTGGCAGTTGCCCAACGGCACCGACGTCACCATCCGGCCGATCCGTCCGGAGGACGCCGACATGACCCAGACCTTCGTGCGCGGCCTGTCCGAGGAGACCAAGTATTTCCGCTACATGGATTCGGTGCAGGAACTGTCCTATGCCATGCTGGTGCGCCTGACCCAGATCGACTACGACCGCGAGATGGCCCTGCTGGCGGTGGCCGACGTGGACGGCAAGCCGGTCGAGGTCGGGGTGGCCCGCTACGCCACCAATCCCGACCTGGTGTCGTGCGAGTTCGCCGTCGTCGTCGACGACCATTGGCAACACCTGGGCATCGCCCACAAGCTGATGGACGTGCTCATGGACGTGGCCCGCTCCAAGGGGCTGCGCATCATCGAGGGCGAAGTGCTCAAGCGCAACGGCGGCATGCTCAAGTTGTGCGCCAGCCTGGGCTTCCGCATCGAGCCGCACCCGGAGGACGACAGCATCAAGTGGGTGAGCCGGATGCTGTAAGTGCCCAGGGGCTTGCGCCTGCGGGCGCTGGGCAACTGAAAAGACAAGGGGCGCGAGAGCGTCCCTTGTTCATGGTGCCGAGCCGGCCTTACATGCTGGCCGGGCGGTCCAGCGGCGTATGCCAGTGGTCGTCCACGGCCGGTTCCGGGTGGAACCAGTTCAGCTTCTCGTGCAGGCTGACCACGCTGCCGACGATGATCAGGGTCGGCGGCTTCAGTTCGGCCTGTGCCGCCAACGCCGGCAGGGTGTCCAGGGTGCCGGTGACGGTCCGCTGGTTCAACGTGGTGCCCTGCTGGATGATGGCGGCCGGCGTGCTGCCCGGCAGGCCGTGCTTCTTCATCTCGTCGCACAGGGTGACCAGGCCCTTCAGGCCCATGTAGATGACGATGGTCTGGCGCGGCCGGCAGAGCATGTCCCAATCCAGGTCCATGGTGCCGTCCTTGAGGTGGCCGGTGACCAGGATCAGGGCCTGGGCATGGTCGCGGTGGGTGAGCGGGATGCCGGCATAGGAGGCCACGCCGGCCGCCGCGGTGACCGCCGGGACGACCTGGAAGGGCACGCCGTGCTCGCGCAGGGTCTCGATCTCCTCGCCGCCGCGGCCGAAGATGAACGGGTCGCCGCCCTTCAGGCGCAGTACCCGCTTGCCTTCCTTGGCCAGGCGAACCAGGACCATGTTGATCTCGTCCTGCGGTACGGCGTGGTTGTCGCGTTCCTTGCCGACGTAGAAGCGGTCGGCGTCGCGCCGGCACATGTCGAGGATGGGCGGCGAGACCAGGCGGTCGTAGACCACCACGTCGGCCTGTTGCATCAGGCGCAGGGCGCGGAAGGTGAGCAGGTCCGGGTTGCCGGGGCCGGCGCCGACCAGGTAGACCTCGCCGACGCCGATCTCGGTGCTGCTGGACTCCAGCATCTGGGCCAGGGTGTGTTCGGCTTCCTGTTCGCGGCCGGAGAACACCATTTCGGCGACCGGCGAGAGGAGGGCCTTCTCCCAGAACTTGCGCCGGCCTTCGGTGGTCGGGAAATGCTTGCGCACGGCGCCCTTGAACTTGCCGGCCAGGGCGGCCAGGCGCCCATAGGCGGCCGGGATCAGGGTCTCCAGGCGGGCACGCAGCAGGCGTGACAGGACCGGGGCCTCGCCGCCGCTGGATACCGCCACGACGACCGGCGAGCGGTCGATGATGCTGGGCATGATGAAGGAGCAGACGTCGGGCTTGTCGACCACGTTGACCGGCAGGTGGCGGGCTCGGGCG
>JAAXVP010000163.1 GCA_013335435.1 Thiobacillus sp.
ACCGGTAGCGGCTCCCGCGCCCGCCCCGGCCCCGATGGATAGCGACAAGGACGGCGTCACCGACGACAAGGACAAGTGCCCGACCACCCCGGCCGGCCGCAAGGTCAACGCCCAGGGCTGCGAGCTGGACGGCGACGGCGACGGCGTCGTCGATGCCCTCGACCAGTGCCCGACCACCCCGAAGGGCGACAAGGTCGACAGCAAGGGCTGCACCCTGCTCAACACCATCGTCCTCAAGGGCGTGAACTTCGACAACGACTCCGCCAAGCTGCGCGCCGACGCACTCCCGATCCTGGACGACGCCGTGTCGACCATGAAGCGCTATCCGGGCATGAAGGTCGAGGTGGCCGGCCACACCGACAGCAACAGCAGCGACGCCCACAACCTGAAGCTGTCCGCCGATCGTGCCAAGGCCGTGATGGACTACTTCGTCAGCAAGGGCATCGACGCCGCCAGCCTGTCTTCCAAGGGCTACGGCGAAAGCACCCCGATCGCCGACAACAAGACCGCCGAGGGCCGCGCCCAGAACCGTCGCGTGGAACTGCGCATCCAGGACTAAAGCCTGCCTGCGCACCAATGAAAAAGGCCGCATCCTAGGATGCGGCCTTTTTCTTTCCGGCGCCGGATCAGCCGAACTTGGGCAGATGCTCCAGGGCGGCATGCACGGCCTCGGCCGGATACTCGTAGTCCTCCAGCTCGCCGGCGAAGTACTTGTCGTAGGAGGCCATGTCGAAATGGCCATGGCCGGACAGGTTGAAGAACAGGGTCTTCGGCTCACCGGTGGCCTTGCAGCGCAGGGCCTCGTCGATGCAGGCGCGGATGGCGTGGCAGGACTCGGGCGCCGGGATGATGCCCTCGGCCTTGGCGAACTGCACGCCGGCCTCGAAGGTGGCCAACTGCGGCACGGCGATCGCCTCGATCAGGCCCTCGTGCAGCAACTGCGACACCAGGGGCGAATCGCCGTGGTAGCGCAGGCCGCCGGCGTGGATGCCCGGCGGCATGAAGTCGTGGCCCAGGGTATACATCTGCATCAGCGGCGTGTAGCCGGAGGCATCGCCGTAGTCGTAGGTGTAGACGCCCTTGGTCAGGGTCGGGCAGGAGGTCGGCTCGACCGCGACCAGGCGGATGTTCTGGGCCCGCTTGTCGCCGGCCGCCTTGTCGGCGAAGAACGGGAAGGCGGCACCGGCGAAGTTGGAGCCGCCGCCGCAGGCTGCGAACACCATGTCCGGGTAATCGCCCACCTTCTCGAACTGCTTCTTGGCCTCCAGGCCGATGATGGTCTGGTGGTGGCAGACGTGGTTGAGCACCGAGCCGAGGGCGTAGTTGGTGTCGGGGCGGGAGGCCGCCTCTTCCACCGCCTCGGAGATGGCGACGCCCAGGCTGCCGGGCGAGTTCGGGTCGCGGGCCAGGTCATCGCGGCCGGCCTGGGTCATGTCGGTCGGGCTGGCGTACACCTCGGCACCCCAGGTGTGCATCATGGAACGGCGGAACGGCTTCTGGTTGTAGCTCACCTTGACCATGTAGACCCGTACCTCGAGGCCGAACATCTGTCCGGCCAGGGCCATGCTGCAACCCCACTGACCGGCGCCGGTCTCGGTGGCGATGCGCTTGATGCCGGCTTCCTTGTTGTAGTAAGCCTGCGGGATGGCGGTGTTGGGCTTGTGCGAACCGGCCGGGGAGACCCCTTCGTACTTGAAGTAGATCTTGGCCGGAGTGCCGAGGGCCTGTTCCAGGCGATGGGCACGCACCAGGGGACTCGGCCGCCAGAGCCGGTAGGCCTCGCGTACCGGCTCCGGGATGGCAATCCAGCGCTCGCCCGACATCTCCTGTTCGAGCAGGGACATGGGGAAGATGGCCCCCATCTTGTCCGGGCCGACCGGATTGCCGTCCGGGCCGAGGGGCGGCGACGGCTTGTTGGGCATGTCGGCCACCACGTTGTACCAGTGGGTGGGGATGTCGCGTTCTTCCAGAAGTATCTTGGTATCGGGCATAGAGGTCTCCTAGGCATTGAAAAACCCGAGCCGGCCCTCCCCCGGGCCGTCGCTCAGGCACAAGCGACATCCTAACGCCTGAGCCGGGCTGACGTCAGCCGCGGCTATACTGTTATTTTGATTTTCATCATCCGGATATGGCTGCCGACCTCACCGAACACACCCTCGAATCCGTCACCGTCTACCAGGGCCGGCTGCTGCACGCCAAACTCGACCGGGTGAGACTGCCCAACGGACTGGAGTCGACCCGGGAATACCTGGTCCATCCCGGGGCGGCGGTGATCCTGCCGATGTTCGACAACGGCGACATCCTGCTCGAACGCCAGCACCGCTATCCCCTGCGGCGCGACTTCCTGGAGCTGCCGGCCGGCAAGTTCGACCCGGACGAGACCGAACTGGCCTGCGCCCAGCGCGAGCTCCTGGAAGAGACCGGCTATGTCGCCGCGGAATGGCGCTACATCAACACCCAGTATCCCTGCATCGGCTATTCCGACGAGCGCCTGGTCTTCTTCCTGGCGCGCGGGCTGAAGCACGAGGGCGACAACCTGGACCACGACGAATTCCTGGAGATCCTCCGGGTGCCGTTCGCCGACGCCCTGGAGATGGTGAAGGACGGCCGCATCGACGAGGGCAAGACGGTCATGGGCCTGCTCTGGTGGGCTCAATTCGGAGACCAATAAGCAAGGAGAGGCAAATGAGTCTGAAATGGGTATATGCCTTCGCCGAAGGCGACGGCAAGAACAAGCAACTGCTCGGTGGCAAGGGCGCCAACCTGTGCGAGATGACCCAGATCGGCCTCAACGTGCCGCCCGGCTTCGTGATCACCACCGAGGCCTGCCTGGCCTGCCTGGACGATCCCGAGCGCCGCCTGCCCGACGGCGTCCTGGAACAGGTGCGCCTGCACATGGCGGCGGTGGAGGAGAAGACCGGCAAGACCTTCGGCGGTCGCGACAATCCGCTCCTGGTCTCGGTGCGCTCCGGCTCCGCCATGTCCATGCCGGGCATGATGGACACCATCCTCAACCTCGGCCTCAATGCCGAGACCCTGCACGGCCTAATCGCCCAGACCGGCAACGAGCGCTTCGGCTACGACGCCTACCGTCGTTTCATCCAGCTGTTCGGCAAGGTGGCGCTGGGGGTGCCGGACGAGGAATTCGATGCCGAGTTCGAGGCCGTCAAGGCCGATGCCGGGGTCAAGCACGACGTCGGCCTCTCGGCCGTCCACCTGGCCGACATCGCCGAGCGCTTCCTCAAGGTGATCGAAAGGGTCACCGGCAAGCCCTTCCCGGCCGATCCCTACGAACAGCTCACCATCGCCATCAAGGCGGTGTTCAATTCCTGGCTGGGCCGGCGCGCGGTCGACTACCGGCGCGAATTCAAGATCACCCCCGAGATGGCCAACGGCACCGCGGTCAACGTGGTCGCCATGGTGTTCGGCAACATGGGCGACGACTCCGCCACCGGGGTCGGCTTCACCCGCGATCCCGGCACCGGCGAGAACGTCATGTTCGGCGAGTACCTGGTCAATGCCCAGGGTGAGGACGTCGTGGCTGGCATCCGCACGCCCAAGCCGGTGGCCGAGATGGAACGCGAGATGCCCGACCTGTACCGCCAGCTGGTCGAGCTGCGCAACCGCCTGGAGGCGCACTACAAGGAGGTGCAGGACTACGAGTACACCATCGAGAAGGGCATCCTCTACTGCCTGCAGACCCGCAACGGCAAGATGAACGCCACCGCCCTGGTGCGCACCTCGGTGGAGATGGTCCGGGAAGGCCTGATCGACAAGCGCCAGGCCCTCATGCGCATCCAGCCGGAGATGCTCGAACAGCTGCTGTTTCCGCGCCTCGACCCCAAGGCCAAGGCCAAACCGGTGGCGCGCGGTCTATCCGCCTCGCCGGGTGCCGCGTCGGGCATCGCGGTGTTCGACGCCGACCGCGCCGAGAAACTGGGCCGGGCCGGCGACAAGGTCATCCTGGTGCGTGAGGAAACCAAGCCCGAGGACATCCACGGCTTCTTCGCCTCCCAGGGCATCCTGACCAGCCGTGGCGGCAAGACCTCGCACGCCGCCGTGGTGGCGCGCGGCATGGGCAAGCCCTGCGTCGCCGGTGCAGAGGGCATCCATGTCGATGTCCATACCCGCCAGGCCGTGGTCGGCGACCAAGTCTTCGGCGAGGGCGCGGTGATCACCATCGACGGCACCACCGGCCACGTCTACATCGGCGAAGTGGCCATGATCGAGGCCGAGTTTTCCGACGAACTGGCCACCTTGCTGAGCTGGGCCGACGAGACGGCCCGGCTCATGGTCATGGCCAACGCCGACACCCCGCACGACGCCGCGCGGGCGCTCAAGTTCGGCGCCATGGGCATCGGCCTGTGCCGTACCGAACGGATGTTCAATGCGGTCGAGCGCCTGCCCATCGTAGTCGAGATGATCGTCGCCGAGACCCCGGCCGACCGCCAGGTCGCCCTCAACAAGCTGCTGCCGATCCAGCGCGAGGACTTCATCGGCATCTTCAAGGTGATGTCGCCGCGCCCGGTGACCATCCGCCTGCTCGATCCGCCGATCCACGAATTCCTGCCCTCGGAAAACCAGTTGGTCGACGAACTCGACCGCCTGCGCCACCTGCGCGACACCGTGCTGGGCATGCAGGTCCTGCACGACGCCGTCGACTTCATGTACCGCACTCGCGACACCCATCCCCAGGTCGCTCTCCAGGCCGATCCGGCCCTGGTCGACGAGGCGATCCTGAAGAAGGAGGCCATGCTCAAGAAGGTGCGCGCCCTGTTCGAGGTCAACCCCATGCTCGGCCACCGCGGTGTTCGCCTGGGCCTGACCTACCCGGAGATCTATTCCATGCAGATCCGCGCCATCCTGGAGGCGGCGGCAGAATGCCAGAAGACAGGTATCGAGGTACATCCCGAGATCATGGTGCCCCAGGTCTGTACGGCGCAGGAACTGAAGAAGGTGAAGTCCTGGGTGGAGGCCATCCGGACCGACGTGGAAAAGACCCACGGTGTCAGTCTGTCGTTCAAGTTCGGCTCCATGCTGGAGGTGGTGCGGGCCTGCATGCGGGCCGAGAACCTGGCCGAGGAGGCCGAGTTCTTCTCCTTCGGCACCAATGACCTGACCCAGGCCACCTTCTCCTTCTCGCGCGAGGATGCCGAGAACAAATTCCTGCCCATGTACAACCAGAGCCACGTTCTGCAGGACAACCCGTTCGAGGTTTTGGACGTGAAGGGGGTCGGTCGACTGATGGAGTTGGCCATCAACTGGGGCCGTACCACCCGGCCCGGGATGAAGATCGGTATCTGCGGCGAACATGGCGGCCATCCGCAATCGATCGGCTTCTGCCACCGGATCGGACTGAGCTACGTGTCCTGCTCCGGGCCGCGGGTACCGATCGCCCGTCTGGCGGCCGCCCAGGCGGCCCTGTCCGAGGCGGCGGTCAGGGCCGGCGCGCAGTCGCTCTAGATCAGCGGTAGACGAACCAGGCCGGACGGAAATCGTTCCGGTCCTGGGCGTCGTGCTTCTCGCGCCAGATATTGCGGCTGGCATCTTCCAGTTCGTTCATCAGGCGCTGACGCTCCCACGGGTTCAGGCGGTTGTCCGCCAGGTACAGGTGTTGCATGCGCTCGATCTCACGCTGTTCGGCAATCAGGCGCTGAGCCTCGCGCGGGGTCAGCTCGCCGGACCGGATACCATCCTGGATTCGTGCCCGCTGTTGAGCCTGCATCTGGTCGATGTAGCGCAGGGTGCGGCCATCGTTGAATCGGTAGTCGGGACGCTCATAGCGGTCGAACTGCTGATAAGGCTGGGGGCGACCGTCGTGATCATTGAGATAGGGATTGCCGCGACCAAAGTCGGCGTTGGCGTTGCCGGCGGCAAAGGCACCGGTCAGCAGGGTGGCGGCGATCAGGGTCTTGAGGCTGGCTTTCATGACTTGCTCCTTTAGGCTAGGCCACGTTGCGAATTCACCGTGGTTGATGCCACTTTAGGAGGGGGCGGTTAGCCGGCCATTGCCGCCCGGTTGCAAGTTGTAAGCAGTTGTTACCTGCGCCGCCTTACCAGTAGGCGTACAGGACGTCGTCCTCGACCTTGGTTTCGAAGGCCTTGAGCGGGTGCTTGCCCTTGGCGATGCATTGACCGGTGGTGATGTCGAACTTCCAGTTGTGCTTCGGACAGGTCAGTTCCTTGCCGTCCAGGGCCAGGTGCGGAATGTTGGTAACCTGGTGCGGGCAATGCGAATCGTAGACCTTGAAATCCTCGCCCTTGCGGTACACGAAGACGCTGCGCGGCCCGCAGTCGATGCGCCGGACATCGTCGTCGGGGAAATCGACGATCTCGGTAACCCGATGCCAGGCCGGCTGGGCGGCGATCAATTCCGGCGAAAACTCGGGCAGACCCATATCGAGCAGGATCTCAGTGGCCCAGACGATCTTGGCCAGACCAAGGGTCGGGAAGGCCATCAGCAAGGCGTCGACCACCTCCATGGGCGTGCAGCCCTCGCGCAAGGCCCGCGTCAGGTATTGCCGGAAACCGGCCTCGGTCTGTGCGTCGACCTTGGTGATCACCGAGATCAGGTTCCTGGTCTTGGGATCTAGATGCTTGCCGGCATCCTTGAGAAACTTGAAGTAATGCCCCAGGGCATCACCCCTCACCTTGATCAGATAGTCGAGTGCGTCGCTCATAGCTTGCCTTTCAGTCTAACCAGCGCAACAGATAATAGAGAAAATAGCCTTCGGAAGAACGCGACGGCCCACTCGCGATGGCGGCATGGTAACCCTCATCCGGTCGTGCCGCCGCAAGGGCCGCGGCCTCGTCGGGATAGGTCGTCACGCAGTTGTCCGGGAATCGCTTCCGGTTGCGGCCGGCCGGTGCGTAAATCACCACCGGACCGGTCTGCACGATCCCGGCCGCATCGTCGCCGATCAGGCTGGTGATCGCTTCCGCCATCAATGGTCCTTGCGTTCGGAAGGGGCCAGGAATTGCATGACTTCTGCGGCAGGCGGTTCGTCGACGTAGTGTGGGCGCTCATTGCGAGACAAGCCGATAGCCTCGGCAAGCTCGGCCTCACGGGCCGAGATCAGGCCCAGGCACATGCGGATATTTTCCACAGTCGGTTCCGCCAAGGGGCTCGGCACCCCGTCCCTGGGCGCACAATCGCGCACAATGGAGGTCAACGTCTTGCGCATGGCGCGCATGATTTGTTGCTCTTTGGAAAGTTCTTGTTGGTCGTCCAATTTACAGCTCCTCTCGATAACGATCTGAGATTGTAAACCGTAGTCCGGAGCCGTCGCGAAAATTAGAAATACCACTTTTTTTATGGTTTTTTGAACTAATCGCTCGCGCAAAGCAAAACGCCCAACTAGAAGTTGGGCGTTTTGGGTATAGGAGTCTGGCGATGACCTACTTTCACACCCGTAATGGGCACTATCATCGGCGCTGGAGCGTTTCACGGTCCTGTTCGGGAAGGGAAGGGGTGGTGCCACTCCGCTATGGTCGCCAGACATAACTGGTGTCTTGGTGTCCTGGTGGACATCGAGACGATGTTCATGTCTTTAACAAACTGATCTAGAAGAAGAAGTTCCTGGGTAGATTGCTACCTTGT
>JAAXVP010000164.1 GCA_013335435.1 Thiobacillus sp.
CAACGTGGTCATCACGGTGACCCGCGACATCAGCGGCCGCAAGGCCGCCGAGGCCGCCCTGCAGGAACGCCAGACCCTGCTCGACGCGATCTTCGGCCAGGCCAGCGCAGCCATCGAGGTGGTCGACACGGAGTCCCTGCGCTTCCTCGATTTCAACGAGCCGGCGCACCGCCTGCTCGGCTACAGCCGGGAAGAGTTCGCCGCCCTGCGCCTGATCGACATCCAGGCCACGATTTCCACCGAAGACGAGCTGAGGCAGCGCATCGCCGCCTTGCGCGATGCCGGCATGGCCGAATTCGAAAACCGGCACCGGCGCAAGGACGGCAGCATCCTGTCGGTGCAGCTCAGCCTGCGCCTCATCCACCTGGGCGGGCGCGAGATGGTCGTCGCGGTCTGGCAGGACATCAGCGCGCGCAAGGCGAGCGAGCAGGCCCTGCGCGAGAGCGAGGAGAAATTCAGCTCCATCTTCAGCCAGGCCGCCGACGGCATGCTGCTGATCGACAGCGAGACCCTGGGCTTCGTCGAGTTCAACGACGTCGCCTGCCAGACCCTGGGCTACAGCCGGGAGGAATTCGCCCGCCTCGACCTCGTCGACCTGCAGACCAGGCTGAGCCGGGACGAGGTCCGCGAAGCCATGCGCCATCTCATGGACACCGGTGGCGGCGCCTTCGAGATCCAGCATCGCGGCAAGGACGGCAACACACGCGACACCTGGGTGAGCAACCGGCCGGTGACCATCGCCGGCCGCACCTATGTCGTCGCCATCTGGCACGACATCACCGAGCAGAAGCGGGCCGAGCAGGCCCTGCGCGAGACGGCCCTGTTCCTGCGCGAATCCCAGGCCATCGCCAAGGTGGGCGGCTGGAAGGCCAATCCGGCGACCAACGCCCTGATGTGGACGGAAGAGATCTACCGCCTGGTCGAACGCCCGCTCGACCAGCCGCCCGCCGATCTCGATGACGGCCTGCGCTACTACGCCCCGGAATCCCTGCCCGCCGTGCGCGCGGCCTTGCAGCACACCCTGGCGACCGGCGAGCCGTTCACCCTGGCATGCCGGGCGATGACCGACTCCGGACGCAGCTTCTGGGCCGAGCTGCGTTGCATCGGCCGATTGCGGGGCGCCGATGGGGAGTCCTATCTCACCGGCACCTTCCAGGACATCAGCGAGCGCAAGCAGGCCGAGGAACGCCTGCGGGAAGCGGAAATACGCTGGAAATTCGCCCTGGAAGGCAGCGGCCTAGGCGTGTGGGACTGGGATATCGAAACCAACGAAGTCTACTTCTCGCCCATATGGAAGGCCATGCTCGGCTACCGCGATGACGAGTGGCCGGATACCTTCGCGACCTGGGAAAGCAACCTCCACCCGGACGACTTGGCGGCGGTGCGGGCAGCGCTGGAGAGCCACTTCCGGCAGGAGCGCGATTCCTACGTGGTGGAGTTTCGGCTGCGCCACAAAGAAGGCTACTGGAAATGGATCGAGGCGCGCGGCCTGGTGGTGGAACGGGGCGACGATCACCGGCCGCTGCGGATGATAGGCGTCCATGTCGACATCCATGCCCGCAAACAGGCGGAGGAAGACCTGCGCGAGAGCGAAAACGCCCTCAGACTGGCCCAACAGGTGGCCCGGATCGGCAGCTGGCAGTTCGACATCCCGACCAACCTCCTGACCTGGTCGGAGGAGACTTACCGACTGTTCGCCCTCCCGCCCGACGCCCCCCTCACCCAGGAACGCTTCGCCGACCGCATCCACCCGGACGACCGCGAACGCGTCCTGGCCGCCTGGAACGCCGCCCTGGCCGGCGCCCCCTACGACATCGAGCACCGCATCCAGGCCGGTGACGAAATCCGCTGGGTGCGCGAACTTGCCCGGATCAGCTTCGACGCCGAAGGTAACCCACTCTGCGCCACCGGCACGGTGCAGGACATCAGCGACCGGGTGCAGGCGCGCGAACTGCTCTCGGCCAGCGAGGAACGCTACCGCATCCTGGCCGACTATTCGCCCGACTGGCAGTACTGGGTCGACCCGGACGGCCATTTCATCTACGTCTCGCCCGGTTGCCGGGCGGTCAGCGGCTACACGCCGGACGAGCTGATGCGGGAAGTCGGCCTGATGGCCAGGCTGGTGCATGAGGACGACCGCGCCATGTGGGAAGCGCACTGGCACGACGTCCAAGTAGGCGTGCATGCGGAACCGCACGCCCGCATGGAGTTCCGCATCCGGGCCCGCGACGGCTCGGTGCACTGGATCGAGCACGTCTGCCAGTCCGCCGTCGCCAGCGACGGCCAGTTCCGTGGCCGGCGCGGCGTCAACCGCGACATCACGGCGCGCAAGGAGGCCGAGATCGAGCTGATGCGGCATCGCCAGCATCTCGAGGAACTGGTCGCCGAACGCACCGCCGAACTGGCGTCGGCCAAGCTGCTGGCGGAAAACGCCAACCGGACCAAGAGCGCCTTCCTGGCCAACATGAGCCACGAGATCCGCACCCCGATGAACGCCATCATCGGTCTCGCCCACCTGCTGCGCCGCAGCCAGGTCGACGAGCACCAGGCCGGCCAGCTCGACAAGATCGCCGATTCCGCCCAACACCTGCTCGGCGTCATCAACGAAATACTCGACATCTCCAAGATCGAGGCCGGCAAGATGTATATCGAGATCACCGATTTCGAGCCGGAAAAGGTGGTCGCCCACGTCGTCAACCTGGTCGGCGACAAGGCCGACGCCAAGGGCCTGGAACTGGTCGTCGACCTCGACAGCCTGCCGGCCATGCTGCGCGGCGACCCCCTGCGCCTGGGCCAGGTGCTGCTCAATTTCGCCAGCAACGCGGTGAAATTCACCGAGCGGGGCTCGATCAGCCTCGTCTGCCGGCGGGTAGCCGAGACCGACGATGCCATCCGGGTCCGCATCGAAGTGAGCGACACCGGCATCGGCATCAGCGAAGAACAGTTGGACCGCCTGTTCCGCCCCTTCGAACAGGCCGACAGCTCGACCACCCGGCGCTACGGCGGTACCGGCCTGGGCCTGGTGATCTGCAAGCGCCTGACCGAGCTGATGGGCGGCGAGATCGGCGTCGATAGCCGGCCCGGCCTGGGCAGCCGGTTCTGGATCGAAGTGCCGCTGGAGAAGTCGCGCGCCCGGCCGCCCCGACGGGCGCCGCGCGCCGACCTGCGCGGCCAGCGCGTCCTGGTGGTGGACGACCTCGACGCGGCGCGCCAAGTGACCGCCGCCATGCTCGACCAGCTCGGCATGGTGGTGACCCTGGCCGAGAACGGCGAGCAGGCCCTGGCGGCGGTCGCCAAGGCCGACCGCGAGGGCTGCCCCTACGCCGTGGTCATCCTGGACTGGCACATGCCCGGCCTGGACGGCCTGGAGACGGCCGAACAGATCAACCGGCTGGCCCTGCAGAACCCGCCCGCACACCTGATGCTGACCGCGTTCGGCCACCGCATCCAGCGCCGCGACCTGGAACAGGCCGGCATCGAGGCCTTCCTGACCAAGCCGGTGACGCCGTCCGACCTCAACGACGTCCTCACCGAGGTATTCGGCGGCCGCCAGCGCAAGCCGGAACGCCTCCCCGCCGCCAACCTGGGCGCCCTGGCCGGCCGCCACGGCGCCCGCATCCTCCTGGTCGAGGACAACGCCATCAACCGCGACGTCGCCCTGGCCCTGCTGCGCGACGTCGGTCTCGATGCCGACGAGGCGGAGAACGGCGTCGAGGCGATCGACCTGGCTCGGCGCAGGCACTACGACCTGATCCTGATGGACGTCCAGATGCCGGTCATGGACGGCATCGAGGCCAGCCGCGCCATCCTGGCCATGCCCGGCCATGCCGGGGTACCCATCCTGGCGATGACCGCGAACGCCTTCGAGGAGGACCGCCAGGCCTGCCTGGAGGCCGGCATGCGCGACCACGTCGCGAAGCCGGTCGACCCCAGCGTCCTCTATGCCGCCCTGGTCAAGTGGCTGCCCGACCTGGCCGCCGCCGGCCGCATCGCCGAACCCGCCGACTCCGACCTGCAGGGCATCCTGGAGCGTCTGCCCGGACTCGATCCCCAGGCCGGCCTGAAACGTCTGCGCGGCAACATCGACAAGTATGTCGAACTGCTCAGCCGCTTCGCCGAATCGCATGCCGGCGACATGGCTATCCTGCTGGAACGCCAGGCAACCGGCGACCTCGAAGGCGCGCGCCTGATCGCCCACACCCTCAAGGGCGCCGCCGGCACCCTCGGCCTGACCGAGGTGCGCGACCTGGCCACCGAACTCGACCTGGCCTTCCGGAATGACGCCGGCCGAGACACCGTCGAGCCGCTTGCCCAGCGCATCGACGACGCCCAGGCACGCTTCGCCGCCGCCCTGCACACCCTGCCGGCCCACGCCGGCGCCGGGCCGGCAAACGCCGTCATCGACTGGCGCAAGACCGCCGAGACGGTGGCGCGCCTGCGCCGTCTGCTGATCGGCGACGAGATCGAGGCCCAGGATGTCTTCAGGAGCGCCGTGCCCCTGCTCGAAGCCGCCATGCCGCAAGCCATGGCTCCGCTGCGCCGGCACATCGAGGCCTTCGACTTCGCCCAGGCCGTCCACATCCTGGACGAAGCCGTGGCGGCCTGTCCCGAGCTCGCCGGTCAGGGGCCACGATGAACCACGGCATGCCGGCCTTCCTGCGCCACCGTGCCTGGTGGTTGCTGCCCCTGCTGGTCTGGGCCGGCGCGGCCGGCCTGTCGTTCCAATCCCATTTGACCGACCAGAAGCGACATGGCCTCGACGTCGCCACCGAAGGCATCCGCAACATCTTCCGCATGGTGATCCTGACCCGCGCCTGGAACGCCGGCCACGGCGGCGTCTACGTGCCGGTCACCGAGCAGACGCAGCCCAACCCCTATCTCGAACACCCGTTCCGCGACGTCACCACCACCGAGGGCATGAAGCTGACCATGGTCAACCCGGCCTTCATGACCCGGCAAATGGCGGAACTGGCCTTCAAAGAAGGGGAACTCGCCTTCCACATCACCAGCATGAAGCCGATCCGGCCCGGCAACGCGCCCGACGCCTGGGAGCGCGCCGCCCTGGCCGCCTTCGAGCAGGGCGCCAAGGAGCGCATCGAGGTAATCGACCAAGGCAAGGGCCGCCTGCTGCGCTATATGGCACCGCTGATCGTGCAGCCGCCCTGCATGGCCTGCCATGCCAAGCAGGGCTACAAGGCCGGCGACGTGCGCGGCGGCATCAGCGTCAGTCTGCCTTATGCCGGCGTCGAGGCCAGCGTGGCCGGCAATCTGCGCCGGGAGGGGGTCAGCCATGGCGCCGTCTTCCTGCTCGTCGCCCTGGTCGGCTGGCTGCTCCTTGAACTGCTGCGCCGGCGCTGGCTCGACCTCGCCGACCACGTCGGCCAGCTCGAATCGGCGCGCGGCGACCTGGAGGCGAGCAACCATGCCCTGGCCCAGGCGCGCGACGAGGCCGAGGCGGCCAGCCAGGCCAAGAGCGCCTTCCTGGCCACCATGAGCCATGAGGTGCGCACCCCCCTGAACGCCATCCTGGGCATGGCCGCGCTGCTGCGCGGCAGCCAGCTCGACCCGGACCAGCGCGCCCATGTCGAAGCCCTGCACCGCTCCGGCAGCAACCTGCTCGCCCTGCTCACCGACGTGCTCGACTTCACCCGCATGGAGGCGAAACCGCCGGAAGATGCCAACCTCATCTTCGAGCCCACGCGCCTGCTCGGCGAACTTTCCCTGCGCTACCGCGCCGCCGCCGCCGCCAAGGGCCTGCGCCTGGAGGTCGCCGACCACACCGGGCAGCCGCTCCGTCTGATCGGCGCCCCCGACCACCTGCGCCGCATCCTGGCCAAGCTGGTCGACAACGCGATCAAGTTCACCGACCAGGGCAAGGTCACCGTCAGCCTGAACGCCGAACCGGCCGCCGTCGACCGGGTCCGGTTGCGCATCGCGGTCGCCGACACCGGCGTCGGCATGACACCGGAAACCCAGGCCCGCCTGTTCCACCCGTTCGAGATCGCCGATACCACGACCAGCCGCCGCCATGCCGGCATCGGCCTCGGCCTGGCGATCTGCAAGCGCCTGGCCGAAGGCATCGGCGGCGACATCGAGGTCGCCAGCAGTCCCGGCACCGGCAGCACCTTCACGCTCAACGTCGAACTGGCGCACGCGACCGGCACTTCGGCGGAGCCCGCCGACGCGGGCACGGAACCCGGCATCGACCAGCTGATCGCCCTCTTGGAGCAGGACGATATCGAGGCCGTCGAGGTCTACGCGCAGCTGGCCACCGGCCTGCGCGAACGGCTCGGCGACCGTTTCACCGGCCTCGACCGCTTCATGGCCGGTTTCGACTTCAACTCCGCGGCCATCCTGCTCAAGGAATGGCGCAAACAATCCCGCTAAGGCCATCGTGCCGGGACCGGACCTGCGCGCAACCCTGCTCAGCCTGCATAGCGGCCGCATAGCGCCATTCGGCGCCGAGGGCGAGCCGAGCGCCATCGCCAAGCGCCCGGTCGCCGGCCCGGTCGCCATCGACTACACCGGCCTGGTGGGCGACCAGCAGGCCGACCGGCACCACCATGGCGGTCCCGACAAGGCCCTGCACCATTACCCGCTCGACCATTACGCCGCCTGGCGCGCCGAGCTGCCCGAGCGGGCGACGCGCTTCGCCGGGCCGGGCGGCTTCGGCGAGAAGATCTCCAGCCTCGGCCTGACCGAAGTAGCGGTATGCCTGGGCGACGTCTACCGGCTCGGCAGCGCGGTGGTCCAAGTCTCCCAGGGCCGGCAACCGTGCTGGAAGCTGAACCGGCGTTTCGATGTCCCCGACATGGTGGCCCGGGTCCGGGCCAGCGGCCGCACCGGCTGGTATTACCGCGTCCTCGCCCCAGGCGAGGTGCAGGCCGGCGCCGCCATCGAGCTGCTCGAACGACCGCATCCCGACTGGCCGCTCGCCGTCCTCTGGCGGGTACTCTACGGCGAGCCGGCCGATGCCGGCGCCCTGGCCGCGCTGTGCCGCCTGGACAGCCTGTCGACCAGTTGGCGCGACAAGGCCGCCGCCCGCCTGAACGGGTTCGACCAACGCACCTGAACTGCATTTGACTTCCATCAAGGCCGCGCCGCGCCATGGCGTTACCCTGGGCTCCCCATCCCTGCCCGCACGACCATGACCGGATTCCCCGCCCACATTGCCGCCGCGCCCCATCGGGCCCTGTTCCTGCCCGGCGCCATCCAGACCGTCGCCACCATGGTCTGGTGGCTGGCAATCCTGGCCGGCCGGCTCGGCGGCCGCTATTTCCCGCCCGATCCGGCGCTCGCCGCCGGTGCCGGCCATGCCTGGCTGATGCTGTACGGCCTGCTGCCGTTCTTCGTATTCGGCTTCCTGTTCACCGCCATGCCGAACTGGCTGGAGACCGGCCCGATCGCCCGCCGCCACTACCTCGCCACCGCCCTGGCGATGAGCGCCGGTGCGGCCCTGTTCTACCCCGGCCTGTACCGGCCCGGCCTGGCCGTCGTCGCCGTCCTGCTCCACCTGGCCGGCTGGGGCATCGGCCTGACCGCCCTGTTCGGCGCCCTGCGCGCCTCCAGGCAGGCCGACCGCGGCCATGCCGG
>JAAXVP010000440.1 GCA_013335435.1 Thiobacillus sp.
GGCCGATCTGGCTCCAGCGCACCAGCAGCCAGAGCCGGCGTACGGCCGGGTAGATGTCGGCCAGGAGCGGCCCTTCCACGCGTACCGCGTAATCCCGCCGGCAGCCGGCACCGGGCATGGTATTGGCATCGTCGATGACGTTGATGCCGCCGACGAAGGCGATCCTGGCGTCGATCACCGCCAGCTTGCGATGCAGGCGGCGAAGACGGTAGCGGCGCAGCCGAAAGGTGGCGAACTCCGGCCGGAACATCAGCAGGATGACGCCGGCCGAGCGCAGGCGCGTGGCCAGCTCGGCCGGGAAGCCGCGGGCACCGAAGCCGTCCAGCAACAGCTTGACCCGGACCCCGCGCCGGGCGGCGCGGATCAGGGACTCGGCCACCGCCAGGCCGGTCTCGTCCGCCTCGAAGATATAGCTTTCCAGGCGGATCTCGCGGCGGGCCTGGTCACAGGCCGCGATCAGTTCCGGGAAATAGCGCGCGCCGCCGGCCAGCAGGGTGACCCGGTTGCCGGCGCGCCGGGTCATGCCGGCATCAATTGGGCGGTCAGCGCGGCGTGGTCGGACAGCCGGCGCCAGGCGCTGCCGTGGTGGACGCGCGCCGAGGCGACCCGGAAGCCGCGCACGTAGATGCGGTCCAGGGCGAACATCGGCAGGATCGCGGGGAAGCTCAGCGCGGGCCGGCCCTGGGTGCTCTCGAACACTTCGCGCAGGCCGAGTTCGTGGGCCAGGTAGGCGGGGGCGCGCCGGCGCCAGTCGTTGAAGTCGCCGGCCATGATCAGGGGGGCGCCATCCGGCACCAGGTCGCGGATATGCTGCGAGATGCGTTGCAGTTGCTGGCGCCGGCCCTGTTCGTTCAGGGCCAGGTGCAGGCATATGGCGTGCAGCGGCTGGTCCAGCCCGGGCACCGCCAGTTCGCAATGAAGCAGGCCGCGGCTTTCGAATACGTGCGAGGAGATGTCGACGTTGTCCCAGCGCAGGATGGGGTAGTGGGCCAGGATGGCGTTGCCGTGGTGGCCGTGGTCGTAGACGGCGTTCTTGCCGTAGGCCATGTCGGTCCAGATGCCGTCGGCCAGGAACTCGTGCTGCGGCTCGGCCGGCCAGCCGTGGAAGCGCTCGGCGCGGCCGGCATGCAAGCCCTGGACCTCCTGGAGGAAGACGATGTCGGCGTTGATGTCCTTGAGGCGTTCCTTCAGCTCATGCACCACCATGCGGCGGTTGAAGAAGGACAGGCCCTTGTGGATGTTGTAGCTGGCGACGTGCAGGGTGGCTTGCATGGTCCTCTGGAAGTGCCGATCAATGTCCGGCGGCGGGCTTGGTATGGCTGTCCGCCTTGGCATCGGGCTTGGCGTCGGCGGGCTTGGCGTCGGCGGGCTTGGCGTCGGCGGGCTTGGCTTCCGCTGTCTTGGCTTCGGCCGGCTTGGCTTCGGCGCCATGTTCGGCGGCCGGCGCCGCGGCCGGCTTGCCGGATACCTCCGGCACCATCGCCTGCATGTTGTTCTTGATCATGTACTCGTTCATTTCCTTCCAGCCGGCGAAGACGGCGGACTTGTCGGCCTTGGGATTGAGCACGTAGCAGTCCTCCAGGCCGCGCCCGGCATGCCGGCAGGCGCCGCCGACGGCCTTGCCCTCGGCCTCGACCTTGGCCGGATCGGGGATGCCCATGCGGTCCTTGAGCGCGTCGCAGGCACTCAGGGCCGGCAGCAGCATGACGATGGCGATGAATCGGTTCATGGTTCGGGTTCCCCTGGCGACATCATGGCTGGATTATCGGCCAAGATCGCCGAGACGGCGAATCGCCTCGGCGTTGCTCGGCGAAAAGCAGTTGGCCGCCGCTTCCCGCCAGGGCAGCCAGCGCCAGGCCAGGTGCTCGCCCTCGGCCAGGCGTACCGGCAACGCCTCGGGAACCGCCAGGCCGAACACGTGCTCGGTGTTGTGCGTGGTGCCGGGCGGGTAGCGGTGCCGGTAGCAGTCGTAGATCTCGTAGACGTTGCGGTAGCCCCAGTCGGCCAGCGCGTAGGCGTCGGCATCGAGGCCGGTCTCCTCGGCGACCTCGCGCCGGGCCGTCTCGGCCAGGGTTTCGCCGACTTCCTGGCTGCCGGTGACCGATTGCCACCAGCCCGGATGGTCGGCGCGCTCGATCAGGAGCACCTGCAAGTCCGGGGTATGGATGACCACCAGGACGGAAACCGGAATCTTGTACTTCAGGGAGCGCCCGCTCAGAACAGC
>JAAXVP010000165.1:0-6988 GCA_013335435.1 Thiobacillus sp.
CCAGGGCGGGGCCTTCGAATACCTGCCCAAGCCGTTCGACATCAACCACGCCCTGGCCCTGATCCACCGCGCGCTGGAAGAGGGCGGCCACGGCGAGGAGAGCGTCGATGGCCAGATGGTCGCCGCCAGCCAGGGCATGCTCGGCCAGGCCCCGGCCATGCAGGACGTGTTCCGGGCCATCGGCCGCCTGGCCCAGTCGCACGCCACCGTCCTGATCACCGGCGAGACCGGTGCCGGCAAGGAACTGGTCGCCCATGCCCTGCACCGGCACAGCCCGCGCAAGGAAAAACCCTTCATCGCCCTGAACACCGCCGCCATCCCCAAGGATCTGCTGGAGTCGGAACTGTTCGGCCATGAACGCGGCGCCTTCACCGGCGCCACCGCCTCTCGGCGCGGCCGCTTCGAGCAGGCCGACGGCGGTACCCTGTTCCTGGACGAGATCGGCGACATGCCGGCCGAGTTGCAGACCCGCTTGCTGCGTGTCCTGGCCGACGGCGAGTTCTACCGGGTCGGCGGCATTTCGCCGGTGCGGGTCAACGTGCGGGTGATCGCCGCCACCCACCAGAACCTGGAGGAACGGGTACGCCAGGGCCAGTTCCGGGAAGACCTGTTCCATCGCCTCAATGTCATCCGGATCAAGCTGCCCGCCCTGCGCGAGCGGCGCGAGGACATTCCCCTGCTGGTACGCAATTTCCTGCAGAAGAGCGCCCGCGAACTGGGCGTCGAGGCCAAGCAGGTTTCCGACGACGCCCTCAAGGCACTCTCGGCCCTGCCCTACCCCGGCAACGTCCGCCAACTGGAAAACCTCTGCCACTGGCTGACCGTGATGGCACCCGGCCAAGTCATCGAGGCCAAGGACTTGCCACCCGATGCCCTCCAGGAACCGGTCGTCGATGCCCTCGACTGGGCCGAGGCCCTGGCACGCACCGCCCAGGCCCGCCTGGCTCGCGGCGATGCCGGCATCCTGAACGACCTCACGGCCGAGTTCGAGCGCACCCTGATCCGGGTCGCCCTCAACCACACCGGCGGCCGCCGCATCGAGGCCGCCAACCTGCTCGGCTGGGGCCGCAACACCCTGACCCGCAAGATCCAGGAGCTGATGCCCGGCGAAGAAGGGGAATGACCCTATAATTCGGGGCATGCCGACACTGAAACAGCCCCTGCTTGCCGCCACGGCCCTGGCCGTCCTGGCCGGCCTCGCCCAGGCCGCGACGGTTACCGATGTCGATGCCGTGCCCCAGCTCGACGCGCGCGGCAAGGACGGCTACCGGCAATTCCTCGCCATCGCGTCGCCGCGCGCCTTCGCCATCGCCCCCGGCGGCGCCTGGGGCTATTCCACCGAGGCCGGCACGGCCGCCATGGCCGAACAGGAAGCCCTGGCCAACTGCCAGGCCAACACCCGGCAACGCTGCCAGGTCTATGCCCGCGACGACAGCGTCGTGCTCAGCCAGGTCAACTGGATACGCTCGTGGGGCCCCTACAAGAACGCCTCGGCGGCGGCCAAGGCCAAGGCCGGCACCCTGCCCGGCGACCGCTTTCCCGATCTCCTGCTCAAGGATGTCCGCGGCAAGCCGGTCAAGCTGTCCAGCCTGCGCGGCAAGATCGTCGTCCTGCACTTCTGGGGTTCCTGGTGCCCGCCCTGCCAGCGCGAGATGCCCGATCTCGCCAAACTGGCCGAGACCTCCAAGCGCGCCCGCGACATCCGCTTTCTCTTCGTCCAGGTGCGCGAGGACTTTGCCAAGGCGAGCGAATGGGCGCGCAAGGTCGCTCCCGGCCTACCGTTGTTCGACTCCGGCATGACCGGCGGCAGCGATACCGATCTGCACCTGGCCGACGGCGGCCGGATAGCCGACCGCAGCATCGCCATGGCCTTCCCGACCACTTACGTCATCGACAAGCATGGCATCGTGGTGTTCGCCCACGTCGGACCGGTATCGGGCTGGGACCAGTACATCCCCTTCCTGCGCGACGCCGCGGCGCGCTCGGGCAAATAACCAGCGCTAGAAATTGCAGTTGGCTGTGCGCTGGCATTGCCACCGGGCATCTTTTCGGACAACCCACTTGCAGACGGTGGCCTTGAAGGCGGCTTGGACAAGCAGGGCGGGGGGTAGACCGGCCCAGCCATCCCATGGGCACCAATCAAGGGCCCGGGCGGTGACGACTTCATGGGTCTGCCGCTTCTCATGGCACTTCTCCGGAGATGCGTCGGCTTCAAGCGTGCCACAGAACCCGGCCAAGCATGGCAAAGCCGATGCTTGGCCGACAAAAAGGCCCGGCGCCTTTCGGCAACCGGGCCCGCTCGCGTCCTGCTCGGGACTTGAGTCTTAGTCTTCGTCTTCCCAGCCGGTGATCATCGCCTTGATGTGGGCCAGGGGGGTATGGCCGGTGGTGGTCAGATAGACGTGGACGATCAGGAAGATCAGCATCATGAAGGCCGCCAGGGTGTGGAAGGTGGCCACCACGGGCAGGCTCAGGAACTTGTCCCAACCCCATGCCGTCCAGTTGTCGAAGAAGATGTAGAACCAGCCGGTAAACCAGATCAACGGGCCGACGAACAGCAGGATGAACAGGTAGGCCAGCCGTTGCAGCGGGTTGTGCTTCTTCAGCGTGGTCGCCTTGAACGGGTGCGGCGCGTCGGTGAAGATGCCGAACAGGTAATACTTGGCCATGGCATCGACCTTCTGCAGGGTCGGGATGTACTGCTTCCATTCCCCGGTGGTGAAGTGCCAGAAGATCGCGAACACCCACAGCCCGACCAGGGTCCAGGCCAACGTGGTGTGCGTATTCACGGCGGTTGCGAATCCGAGCAGCTTGTAGCTGCCGTGGACCTCGAAACCCGTCACCAGCAGGGAGATGATCAGTAGCGCCTGCGACCAGTGCCAGATACGTTCAAAGACCTTGAACAGATAGATCCGGTTGCTCATTTGTGGGCTCCTTTTTTCGCGGCATAGTAGCGGCCGGCACCGTGTGCGAGCACACCCAGCAGGGACAGCAGGGCGATGCTCCAACCAGCCATGTCGATCAGTTTGTTGGCGCTACGACCGGGCATGTAGATGCCGGGTACCGTGTCCAGGCGGCCGACGCCGATGCTGGGCTGGTGGCATTGCTCGCACTTGAGGGCATCGCCCTTGGGCGCGACCATGTGGGTGATCGGCCAGGACATCTCGGTGCTGACGAAGCCATATTCGCCGCTGAAGCTCTCGTTGACCGACTTCATGCCGGCTTCCAGGGCCTTTTTCCAGTCGAACACCCTCCAGAACGCGGTGTCGTCGCCCTCGCCGCCGAAGGTGTGCGGGATCAGCAACTGGTTGGTGGCCTTGTCGTAGGGCTGCTTGCCGGTAAAGACCTTGATCGGCCAGATCTTCGAATTGCCGTCCGTGGGGCTGCCTTCGAAGGTATTGATCCTCACCACCTTGGTCGGGTCCAGCTTGGTTTCGCGCAGGGTGTAGTCGACCTTGCCGTTGAACCAGATGTACTCGGGAATGACGTTGTCCTCGTAGACGAAGTCGCCCTTCTTGCTGTCGTAGGAATCGTGGCCGGCGGAATCCTTCAGCTTGAACGGCTTGCCGTCCTTGTCCAACTTGCCGGCCGTGGACCAATCCCAGGACATCTTGGTCGGCTTGCCGCCGCGGGCATACTCGGGGATGTGGCAGGTCTGGCAGGCGATCTTTTCCGCGTGCGTGTTCAGCTTGACGTTGTGCTTGTGCGGAGCGGCGGTGTGGCAGGCCTGGCAGGTTTCCGGCTTGTTGTCTTCCTTGCCGCGCATATGCGTGCTGTCATCCTTGGCGGTCGGGTTGTAGCGACTGCCGGGCACTTGGTGGCCAGTCGTCTTGTGGCACTCGCCGCAGCTGAAGTTGAGGCCGTCCTTGTCCATGTGCACATCGAGATACCGGGACGGGTTGGTCATGCTGCTGTCCAGGTCACCGTGCTTCACGGCATCGCCGCCGCCGCCGTAGAAGTGGCAGGCACCGCAGTTCTTGCGCCCGGTCTTGCCGACGCTCTGGGCCGAGGCCTTGAGGTCGACCGCCTTGACGATCTTGCCGGAGCCGGGTGGGAACTCGACATCCTGGTAGACCGGGTTACCCGCCCAACCAGGCAGCTTGCGATAGGTGTTGGTGCTCTCGTGGCAGACCAGGCAGTCGACGTTGTCCTGCTTGGTGAAGTCGAAGCTCTGATCCTTCCAGCCGTAGCCGACGTGGCAGGCGGTACAGAATTCCTGGTTCGTCGAGATCGAGGTGCAGAAGTTGTTGATGATGTTCTTCTTGCCCAGTTGCTGGTTGGTCTGGGGGTTCAGATATTCCCAGGTCCAGTGGGCAGTGTGCTGCACCTGCTTGGCCGCCTCGGTATGGCACTTCAGGCAGGCCGCGGTGACTTCCGGACCGGTCTTGAAGTCGACCTGCAGCTCCTTGAACTTGCTGTGGTCGGCGGTGGACTTGGAGTCCTTCTTCACCGGCGGCTTCACTTCCGGTGCCGGCATGGTCATCTTGGGGTAGTCCGGGGAGGGCTCGACCGGCGATACGGCCTTGGCTGCCGGATCGGTCGCCGCCAGGGCGGTCAACGCGGTCGCGCCCGCGAACAGGCTCAGGAGCAATAGGTGCTTGGCTCGCATGATCTTTCCTTGTCTTTTCTTCAGAGCAGGACTCGATGAAGATTCAACGGGATCTGGGAGAGAAGGCGACGTCGGAGCCGCCTTCAAGCCAGGTTTTCAGGGGGCGTAGGTTAGCAGCCGCCACCCGCGCCGCCGCCCGCGCCACCGCCAGCCGGAGCGGCGCTGGGCATGATCATGGGCGGAGCCGGCTTGGTCGGGTCCATGATCAGGAACAGCTTCTGGTCAGCCGCCACCTTGCCCATGATGTCGCCCACCAGGGGGCCGAACATCTTGCCCATCAGGCCGGCGTTCATGGTGCCGATGTAGGTCTTGCCGTCCTGCTTCTTGTAGACGGAAATCTTGCACGGCATCAGGATGGACAGGAAGCGCACGGTGTCTTCCTTGAGGATAGGTCCGGAATACTTGGTCGAGCAGACCTCGATCATCATGACCGGCAGGACGTTGCCGCCGTCGTTCTGGACCGCCTTGGCCGGGTTGCGCAGGCCGGATATGGCCCAACCCTTTTCCTTGAGTACGGGACTATCGGCAATGTTGTGCTGGATCCGCGCGATGGTTTCCTCGAACCCGAACGGGCTCTGCATTTCGTTGAACATCATATGGGGCATCATCACATATCCGGCACCGGCTACGACCAGTATGCCCACTATGAAACCAAGCACGGCTTTCAGCATGTCTTTCTCCTCACGGAATATAACAAACGGAATATAACAAACGGCGATGTCCGCCCTGGGCGCATTATCCACCACATACGGCAGGACAGAATTAACAAAAAGTATAAGTACATCCTAATATACTGCCAATAAAATTTATTGAAGAGCATTTTCCCCCTGCTATGCTCGTCCGCAGGTAACCGTCCGCCATAACGTCCATGACCCCCGCCTTCCTCGTCGATCTCCTGCTCCAGGTCTGGCTGCCCATTGCCCTGCTGGTCGCCGCCGGCGGCCTCTGGGTACGCTACCGGCCGCAGTTCCCGGCCGAGACCCTACGCATCCAGTTGAATCGCCTGGTGGTCGACGTGTTCGCACCGCCCTTGCTGTTCGCCCTGTCCGCCCAGGCCGAGATCACCCCGCAATTGCTCACCGTGCCCCTGATCACCGCCACCGGCATCGCGGTCAGCGGCGGCCTGCTCTACCTGCTGCTGTTCCGTTCCCCTCTTGGCGCCCCCTATTCCAGCCAGACCAAGGCCGCCATCCTGCTCGCCGGCACCTTCGGCAACGTGCTGTTCATGGGCTATCCCACCCTCACCTTCCTGTACGGCGACCATGGCGGCAGCTATGCCGCCTTCGCCGACGTCCTGGCCTCGACGCCGATCCTGTGGACGCTGGGGGTCTGGATCGCCACCCGCCTGGGCCACGAGGGCGGCCATGGCCACAGCCTGTTCCGCATCGTCCTGACCCTGCCGCCGGTCTGGGCCTTCGTGCTCGGCTTTGCGGTCAACTTCGCCGGCCTCGAAGTCACGCCGTTGATCAAGGCGGCCAAGCTGATGGGCCAAGCCACCATCCCGATCATGCTGTTCGCGCTCGGGCTGTCCATCCCCTGGGGCAGGCTGCGGCCATGCCCGCCAGTGGCGGTCGCAGTGGCCTTCAAGCTCGTCGTGGCGCCCCTGATCGTCTGGCTGCTGGCGCGCCAGGTCTTCCAGCCCCTGGCCGACGCCCAGGTCGCCGCCCTCCTGGAAGTGGCCATGCCGACCATGCTGATGGCCGCCTCCTTCGCCGACCGCTTCCACCTCGACGCCCGCGCCGCGGCGCTCACCGCCGCCTGGAGCAGCCTGGGCTTCCTGGTCACCCTGCCGGTCTGGATATTCCTGTTGCGCTAGTCATAATTGCTTAAGCCTGGCGCGCCGATCCTGGCGCACAATCTCGACGCCACATCACGGCAAGACCACTATGAGGAGCCATTTCATGAAGCAATTGATCGCCGCCGCCGTTTCCCTGCTGTTCGTCGCCAACCTGGCCTGGGCCGACTGTACTGCCGACGCCGACGCCAAGAAACTGGCAGGAGCCGCCCGCACCAGCTTCCTGAAGAAATGCGAGATGGGCGTCAAGACCCCGTCGGCATCGTCCGGCTGCCAGGCCCAGGCCGATGAAAAGAAGCTGGCAGGCGCCGCCCGCGGCAGCTTCATGAAGAAATGCGAGGCCGACACCCTGGCTGCGGCCAAGTCCCAGGACGCCAAGGACAAGTGCGAGGCGATCGCCACCGAGAAGCAACTCCATGGTGCCGCCAAGACCAGTTTCCTGAAGAAGTGCGAGAAGGACGCCGCCGGCAAGTAAGCCACCACCGGGCGCGTCTGCCGGACCGAACCGGCGGCGGGCTCCGTAGCGGCGCATGTCGTACCGCACTCTGCCAAAATGGCCGCGGGTTTCCCCGCGGCCATTTTTC
>JAAXVP010000165.1:6998-7554 GCA_013335435.1 Thiobacillus sp.
ACCAGGGGGAAGCGTCCGGCGCGACCGACCGCCGCCTGGACACGCTCGACGGGAGTTTCGAAAGAAGTGATGGGAGCGTAGATGAAGACTGTCTTCCAGAACCGCACTGCCCTATTCGGCTGGGTCTTGTCGGCGCTTTTCCTGCTTTTTGTCGCCGCCATGACCTATGTCCTGCTCCGGGACGGCCCTCCGCCCGGTTACCCCTGGCCGGCGCCAGCCATCCTGATGGGACTTTTCTGGCTGTTCGGCCTGGCCGGGGCGGGCTATTGCGCCAGCAAACCCTGCCTGACCGTGACGGCCGGGCAGGCTTCGACCCTGGTCGTCGTGCGCCGTTACCCGTTCGGCAGGGAAGAGCGGCGGGTACCCCTCGCCGAGGTCGAACCTGCCCGCGTCATCGAGTCTCGCGACGACGACGGCGACCCCTACTTCCAGGCGCGGGCCGAGCTGAACGACGGTAGCCGCCTCGATCTTGCCGAAGGCCACGATCGCGCGCGCTGCGAATCGGTGTGCGCGCGCTTCAACCAGGCGCTTTCGTCATAACGGGCCAATGAAAACG
>JAAXVP010000441.1 GCA_013335435.1 Thiobacillus sp.
GCATTGATCAGACCGATGTTCTCGGTGGGCGCGGCCATGGGGAAAGCGCGCACCGGCGTGATGGCTTGGCCCTTGCCGTCGCCGTCGGTGAGCAGCAGCTGACCGAAGGCGTTACGTTCCAGATGGATGTTCTGCGTGGACATGGGGTGACCTTCAGACGGGTGCGTGTTCGCGGTGGAACGGGACGCGGGGCTTTTCGGCGGCGATGGCGCCATCGTCGAGCTTGCGGGTCTGGGCTTCGTACAGGCGGAAGTAGGCGCCCTGTTTCTCCATCAGCGCGTCGTGGTTGCCGATTTCGACGATCTGGCCGCGATCCAGTACCACCAGCCGGTCGGCCTTGCGCAGCGTGGACAGGCGGTGGGCGATGGCGATGGTGGTGCGGCCGCGGATCAGGTTTTCGAGGGCGGCCTGGATTTCCATTTCGGTCTCGGTATCCACCGCGGAGGTGGCCTCGTCGAGAATCAGGATGCGCGGGTCGATGAGCAGGGCGCGGGCGATGGAGATGCGCTGGCGCTCGCCGCCGGACAGGGCCTGGCCGCGCTCGCCGACCAGCGAGTCGTAGCCCTGCGGCAGGCGCAGGATGAAGTCGTGGGCGTGGGCGGCGCGGGCGGCGGCGATGATTTCGTCGCGGCTGGCGTCCGGCTTGCCGTAGGCGATGTTCTCGGCAATGGTGCCGAAAAACAGGAAGGGTTCCTGCAGCACCAGGCCGATGTTGCGGCGGTATTCCGACACCGGCACCGAGCGGATGTCCATACCCTCGATGCGGATCGAGCCGTCGGTGACGTCGTAGAAGCGGCAGATCAGGTTGACCAGCGTGCTCTTGCCGGAGCCCGAATGGCCGACCAGGCCGATCATCTCGCCGGGAGCGATATTCAGGTCGACACCGCGCAGGATGGTGCGGTTGCCATAGCGGAAGCCGACCCGCTTGACCTCGATGGCGCCGGTGACCTTGGGCAGGTGCAGCGGATTGGCCGGTTCGGGCACGCTGGAAACGTGGTCGAGGATGTCGAAGATGCGCTTGGCGCCGGCGGCGGCCTTTTGTGTCACCGAGACGATCCGGCTCATGGAGTCGAGACGGGTGTAGAAGCGCGAGATGTAAGCCAGGAAGGCGGCCAGCGTACCGACGGTGACGTCATTCTTGGAGACTAGCCAGATGCCGAAGCCCCACACGATCAACAGGCCGACTTCGGTGAGCATCGTGACCGTCGGCGAGAACACCGACCACACTTTGTTGACGCGATCGTTCACCGCCAGGTTGCGGGCGTTGGCGTCACGGAATCGGGAGACCTCGCGTTTTTCCTGCGCAAAGGCCTTGACCACCCGGATGCCGGGGATGGTGTCGGCGAGCACACTGGTGACTTCCGACCACACCCGGTCTACTTGCTCGAAGCCGTAGCGCAGCTTGTCGCGCACGATGTGGATCAGCCAGGCGATGAAGGGCAGGGGTACCAGGGTGACGAGGGCCAGCCACGGGTTGATCGACACCAGGATGATCGCCGTCATGGTGATCATCAGCACGTCGGTGGCGAAGTCGAGCAGGTTCATCGACAGGAACAAGCAGATCCGGTCGGTTTCTGCGCCGATCCGCGCCATCAGGTCGCCGGTGCGCTTGCCGCCGAAATATTCGAGCGACAGGCCCTGCAGGTGCTCATAGGTGGTGGTGCGCAGGTCGGCGCCGATGCGCTCGCTGACCAGCGCCAGGATGTAAGTCTTGGCCCAGCCGAGGCCCCAGGCGAACAGCGCGGCAAAAAAGAGTCCGCCGAGCATCATCATCACCCGGTGGGTGTCGATGGGCTGGCCGTTCTGGTACGGGATCAGGATCTCGTCCATCAGCGGCATGGTCAGGTAGGGCGGCACCAGCGTGGCGGCGGTGGCCACCAGGGTCAACAGGAAACCGGCCAGCAACTGGCCCTTGTAGGGCGCGGCAAAGCGCCACAGGCGGAACAGCGTCCAGGTGGACGGCGGCGTGTGGATCTCGCGGGCGCAGGTGGGGCACTCGTCGGTGCCCGGCGGCAGCGGCGCGTCGCAGGTCGGGCAGGTGAGGGGCTCGGGCGGCGTCGGCTCGCGGCCGGCGAGGACGCATTCCATTTGTGCCTGGAAGCGGTCGGACAGATTGCGCGCGGCCGGGTCCTGGGCCAGCGTGAAGCGCCAGCCGCCAAGCCGGGCGTGGGCATCCACCAGTTCCAGGCTGGCCACGCCGGCGTGATCCCGGTGGCGCA
>JAAXVP010000442.1 GCA_013335435.1 Thiobacillus sp.
CGGCGACATGGATCACCGGCTCGGGGAAGATCATGCGCTCGAGGATGATCGGCTTGTCCAGGGCACACAGGGTATCGCCCGTGGTGGCATCCTTGAGGCCGACGGCGGCGGCGATGTCGCCGGCGCGCACTTCCTTGATCTCTTCGCGGTTGTTGGCGTGCATCTGCAGGATGCGGCCGAGGCGTTCCTTCTTGCCCTTGACCGAGTTGTAGATGCTGTCGCCGGAGTTCACCACGCCGGAGTAGACGCGGAAGAAGGTCAACTGGCCGACATAGGGGTCGGTCATGATCTTGAACGCCAGAGCGGAGAACGGCGCCTCGTCGGAGGCTTCACGCCTATCCATCTCGCCGTTGTCGAGCTCGCCTTCGACCGCGGGCACATCCAACGGCGACGGCATGTATTCGATCACCGCGTCGAGCATGGCCTGGACGCCCTTGTTCTTGAAGGCGGAGCCGCACATCATCGGCACGATCTCGTTGGCCAGGGTACGGGCACGCAGGGCGGACTTGATGTCGGCCTCGGACAGATCGCCCTCTTCCAGATACTTGTTCATCAGGTCCTCGGTCGCCTCGGCGGCGGCCTCGACCATCTTTTCGCGCCATTCCTGACAGGTATCGACCAGATCGGCCGGAATGTCGCCGTATTCGAACTTCATGCCCTGGGTGGCATCATCCCACAGGATGGCCTTCATCTTGACCAGGTCGACCACGCCGGCGAACTTGTCCTCGGCGCCGATGGGTACCTGGATGGGCACGGGGTTGGCCTTCAGGCGCGAGCGCATCTGCTCGTAGACCTTGAAGAAGTTGGCGCCGGAGCGGTCCATCTTGTTCACGAAGGCCAGACGCGGAACCTTGTACTTGTTGGCCTGACGCCACACGGTTTCGGACTGGGGCTGCACGCCACCGACCGCGCAATAGACCATGCAGGCGCCGTCTAGCACCCGCATCGAGCGCTCCACCTCGATGGTGAAGTCGACGTGTCCCGGAGTATCGATGATGTTGATGCGATGCTCGGGGAAGGACATGTCCATACCCTTCCAGAACGTCGTGGTCGCAGCGGAGGTGATGGTGATGCCGCGCTCCTGCTCCTGCTCCATCCAGTCCATGGTGGCGGCGCCATCATGCACCTCGCCAATCTTGTGATTGACACCGGTGTAGAACAGGATACGTTCGGTGGTGGTGGTCTTGCCCGCGTCGATGTGGGCCGAGATACCGATGTTACGGTAGCGCTCGATAGGGGTCTTGCGTGCCACTTTAGGGATTCCTCAAACTTAGAAGCGGAAGTGGGAGAAGGCCTTGTTGGCCTCGGCCATGCGGTGAACTTCTTCACGCTTCTTCATGGCGCCGCCACGGCCCTCGGCCGCGTCGAGCAATTCGCCAGCCAGACGCTGACCCATGGACTTCTCGCCGCGCTTGCGGGCGAAATCCTTCAGCCAGCGCATCGCCAGGGCGGAACGCCGGGCCGGACGCACTTCGACCGGCACCTGGTAGTTGGCACCACCGACACGACGGCTCTTCACTTCCACGACCGGACGGATGTTGGCCAGGGCGGCACTGAACACCTCGAGGGGATTCTTGCCGCTCTTCTTCTCGATCTGCTCGAAGGCACCGTAGACGATACGCTCGGCCACGGCCTTCTTGCCGCTGTTCATGATCACATTGACGAATTTGGCCACTTCCTGGTTGCCGAACTTCGGATCGGGCAGGATGTTGCGCTTGGGGACTTCACGACGTCTTGGCATTTTTAACCTCTATCACTTTCCGGGCGGCTTACTTGCCGGTTTTGGGCCGCTTGGCACCGTACTTGGAACGGGACTGCTTACGATCCTTGACGCCCTGGGTGTCCAGGCTGCCGCGGACGATGTGGTAACGCACACCCGGCAAGTCCTTGACCCGGCCGCCACGCACCAGCACCACGGAGTGCTCCTGCAGGTTGTGGCCCTCGCCGCCGATGTAGCCGATGATCTCGAAACCATTCGAGAGACGGACCTTGGCGACCTTCCGCAACGCGGAGTTCGGCTTCTTGGGGGTGGTGGTGTAGACCCGGGTGCACACGCCACGCTTCTGCGGGCAGGACTCCATGGCCGGAACCTTGCTCTTTTCGATCGGAGCCTTGCGGGGCTTCCGTACCAATTGGTTGATGGTTGGCATTTGTGTTGCGCCTTCTGTCAGATCTAAACCGTTACCCTGGGTCCGCACAGCGCGGCAGGGGAATAAAT
>JAAXVP010000166.1 GCA_013335435.1 Thiobacillus sp.
CCTGGCGCAACGGCGAGCGGATGTGTCGATCACGCTTATCGAGTTACCGCGCGCCGTCCCGCACACTCGAAAATTCATACGTGCCTATGGGGTGACCGACCAGGTGGAGGTATTAGGGGTCGATGTATTGAAACAGCCGCAACGCATCCCCCCCTGCAATAGCATTTTTATTGGCAATCTCATTCATGACATGGGCGATGGCGATTGCCTCTCGCTGTTTCATGGGTGTTACCGGGCACTGGCCACGGGCGATTCCATGTGGATTCATGAACGTCTGTGGAACGACACCAGGGATGGCCCCCTGCTTACCGCTCAATGGCATTTCATCATGATGAGCCACTCGAGACAGGGCAAGCAACGTACCGCGGGTGAGGTGGCGGCACTGATGATTGCAACGGGTTTCACTCCCGGAAAACGCATTGCCACCACATCAGGATTCACCTTGCTGGAAGGCATACGCAATGCTTGACCTGGTTCGACGGGCCCCTTTACTTGGATACGAATAAGCAAAACGAGCCCCGCTTGGGCGGGGTTCTTGTTATGAGTGAGCGACCGCATCAGGTTCATCCCGGCTCGTTGCAGGAATGCATGCAAGCAGCCGATCGCCTGAACGTGACTGTCGAACCCGTCGTGGTTTAGACCGATAAGCTGGTGCAGCCCGAAGCGGGCGATCTGTCGGTGGCCTACCGCCGCAAATCCAGCGTATACGGATATTCCCCCGGCAGTTCCTCCACCGGCGGCGCCATCGGCCCGATCAGCGTGCCGGCCGGCACGAACTGGGTCAGCGCGGCGACCCGGGGCGGCGGGGTGTAGTGGCCGATGCTGTGGCCGTCGTTGAGGTAACGGCTGTGGCGGCGCGACTCGGCTTCGTAGGCGTTGACCGGGAAGCGGTCGTAGTTGCGTCCGCCCGGATGCATGACCTGATAGGTGCAGCCGGCGATGGCGCGGTGGTTCCAGAGGTCGATGAGGTCGAACACCAGCGGTGCGTGCGGGGCGATGGTGGGGTGCAGGGCCGAGGGCGGCTGCCAGGCGCGGTAGCGCACCCCGGCGACGTATTCGCCCTGTACGCCGGTGGCCTTGAGCGGCACCCGGCGGCCGTTGCAGGCCAGGGCGTAGCGGCCGTCGGTGAGGCCGCTGACCTTGACCTGCACGCGCTCCAGCGAGGAATCGACGAAGCGGGCCGTGCCGGCGCGCGTGGTTTCCTCGCCCAGCACCGGCCAGGGCTCGATGGCGGCGCGCAGCTCCAGTTCGATGCCGGCGAATTTCAGGCTGCCGTAGCGCGGGAAGCGGAATTCCAGGAAGGCCTCGAACCATTCCGGCTGGAACGGGTAGCCGGCCTCGGTCAGTTCGGCCAGTACCTCCTTCAGGTCCTGCCACAGGTAATGCGGCAGCATCCAGCGGTCGTGCAGCTCGGTGCCCCAGCGCACCAGGGGCTTGCGGTAGGGATCGGCCCAGAAGCGGGCGACCAGGGCGCGCAACAGGAGCATCTGGACCAGGCTCATGCGGGCATGGGGCGGCATCTCGAAGGCGCGGAATTCGAGCAGGCCCTGGCGGCCGGAGGCGCTGTCCGGCGAGTACAGCTTGTCGATGCAGAATTCGGCCCGGTGGGTGTTGCCGGTCAGGTCGGTGAGCAGGTTGCGGAACAGGCGGTCGATCAGCCAGGGCTGGTCGGTGCCGCCGAAGGGTACCTGGCTGAAGGCGATCTCGAGTTCGTACATCGCCTCCGGCTTGCCTTCGTCGCAACGCGGCGCCTGGCTGGTGGGACCGACGAACATGCCCGAGAACAGATAGGACAGGGCCGGGTGGTGCTGCCAGTAGGTGACCAGGCTTTGCAGCAGGTCGGGCCGGCGCAGGAAGGGGCTGTCGGCCGGGGTCGGGCCACCCAGGGTGACGTGGTTGCCGCCGCCGGTGCCGGTGTGGCGACCGTCGAGCATGAATTTCTCGGTGCCCAGGCGGGCCAGCCGCGCCTCTTCGTAGAGCGCGGTGGTGCGGGCGACCAGTTCGTCCCAGGTCCGCGACGGGTGGATGTTGACCTCGATGACGCCGGGGTCGGGGGTGACCAGCAGTTTTTCCAGGCGACCGTCCGACGGCGGCGCATAGCCTTCGAGCACGACCGGGAGCGCGAGCGCGGCGGCGGTCTTCTCCACCGCGGCGATCAGGTCGAGGGCGTGTTCCAGACGCGCCATGGGTGGCAGGAAGACATGCAGACAGCCGCCCCGGGCCTCGACGCTGAGCGCGGTATGCGGCACCGTGACCCGGCTGCGCGGCCGGTCGGCCAGGGGTTGGGGATGAATTTCCGGGTGTGGCGTCGGTTCGGCGTCGACATGGCTGTAGCGCGCCGAGACCTCGCCGTGGAAATCGGCCAGCGGCGCTTGCGCCTCGAACGGATCGGCCTCGCCCAGCCATTCGACCTCGTCCTCCGCGACCCAAGGCAACGATTGCAGGGGCAGGCGCAGGCCCAGCGGCGAGTCGCCCGGGGCGAGGTAGAGCCGGGAACGGGCGAAGGTCCAGGGCGCGGAATACCAGCATCCGGTGTCGCCGTTCCAGGCCAGCGGCAGCACGTAACCGGCCGGCGTGTCGAGGCCGCGCGACAGCTTTTCGACCAGGCGACGGCGCTCCGCCTTGTCCCGGAGGTCGCTGCCGGCGGGATCGAAGCCGGCCGGCAATTCGGCCTCCTGGAGCAGGTGGTGGAGGGCGTCCTCGTAGGCCGGCATGACATAGCGGCTGGCCAGGCCGAGGTGGCGGGCCAGGGTTTCGGCGAAGCGCCGGGCATCGTCGTGGCTGTGGCCGTAGTCCCAATAGGCGGCCGCGAGCAGGTCCGGGTCGTGCCAGACCGGCACGCCGTCCATGCGCCAGAAGATGCCCAGCGCCCAGCGCGGCAGCGGTTCGCCCGGATACCACTTGCCTTGCGCCGTGTGCAGCAGCGCACCGGGTGCGAAGCGCTCCTGCAAGCGGCGGGTGAGCACTTCGGCACGCTCGCGCTTGTGCTCGCCGAGCGCCGCCGTGGTCCATTCCGGTGCGTCCATGTCGTCGATCGAGACGAAAGTCGGCTCGCCGCCCTGGGTCAGGCGGACGTCGAAGCGGTCGAGCCTGGCATCGACCAGACGGCCGAGGGCGTCGATCTGGGTCCATTCCGCGTCGCTGTAGGGCAGGGTGACGCGCGGGTCTTCGCGGAACCGGGTGACGGTGTTGCTGTAGCTGAACTCGACCTCGCACGGGTCGGTGCAGCCGTCGATGGGGGCGGCGCTGGTCGGGTGCGGGGTGCCGGCGAGCGGGATGTGGCCTTCGCCGGCGAACAGGCCGGACGTCGGGTCGAGGCCGATCCAGCCGGCGCCGGGCACGTAGACCTCGGCCCAGGCGTGCAGGTCGGTGAAGTCCTTTTCCGGGCCGGACGGGCCGTCGAGCGATTTCTCGTCCGGGGCGAGCTGGACCAGGTAGCCGGACACGAAGCGCGCCGCCAGGCCGAGATGGCGCAGCACCTGGACCAGCAGCCAGCCGGTGTCGCGGCAGGAGCCGATGGCCTTGCCGAGGGTCTCCTCGCAGGTCTGCACACCGGGTTCCAGGCGGATCGAGTAGCCGATGGCGCGTTGCAGGCGCTGGTTCAGGTCGACCAGGAAATCGACGGTCGGTTTCGGTGTCCGGTCGACTTCCGCCAGCCAGCGGTCGAGCAGGGGGCCGTTCTCGTCCGCCTCAAGATAGGGCGCGAGTTCCTTTTTCAGTGCATCGGGATAGGCGAACGGCCACTCGTGGGCGTAGTCCTCGACGAAGAAGTCGAACGGGTTGATCACCGTCATGTCGGCGATCACCTCGACGTCGACCAGGAGTTCGCGTGTCTTCTCCGGGAACACCAGGCGCGCCAGCCAGTTGCCGAACGGGTCCTGCTGCCAGTTGATGAAGTGCTCGCCGGGCGTGATCTTCAGGCTGTACGAGGTGATCGGTGTTCGGCTGTGGGCGGCGGGGCGGAGCCGGACGACGTGCGGACTCAGGTTGATCGGGCGGTCGAAACGGTAATGCGTGGTGTGCCGGATGGCGACATGGATGGACATGAGTCTCCGCGGTGGTCGGGCAAAGCAGTGCTAACCCTGTAGCAATGGCCGTGCCGGACGCGCAAACGCCGGCGTTGCCCGGCGGGCGGCTGCCTCAGGTGTGGCTGGGGAAGTTGTAGATCCGGCCGTCTTCGTCGCCGGGCTGGCCTTCGCTTTCCCAGGGGAAACGGGGCAGGCTCTGCAGGGCCGTCAACAAGCCCTCGTTCCAGCGCTCCGACAGCGCCCGCGCGAACGGGTCGTCCTCGGCGTAGGTGCAATGGCGGCCGGCGTCGAGGCTGTCCTTGCGGTAGACCAGCAGTTCGACCGGCGGGCCGACGGTGACGTTGCTGCGCACGGTGGAGTTCATGGACACCAAGGCGCAGCGGGCGGCGCGCTCCAGGAACACGTCGCGCTTGATGACCCGGTCCAGGATGGGTTTGCCGTACTTGATCTCGCCGATCTGCAGGAACGGGTGCTCGCGCGACTCGTGGATGTAGTTGCCCTGCGGATAGATCATGAAGATTTCCGGCGTGGCCGCGCCGATCTGGCCGCCGAAGATGAAGGTGGCCTCGAAATTGGTGTTCGCCGTATCGCGGCTGGCGTGGGTCTTCTGCACCTCGGTGCTGACCAGGCCGACGTAATCCGCCGCCTCCTGCATGCTGTTGATGGTAAGCAGGTTGGGCGCCAGGCCGTTCGGGATGTCGCCGTTCAATTTCTTCACCACGGCCTGGGTGGTGGCCAGGTTGCCGGCCGAGAGCAGCACGAAGAAGCGGTTGCCCGGCCAGGAGAAGGTGTGCATCTTGGAATAGACGCTGACATTGTCCGTTCCGGCGTTGGTGCGGGAATCGGAACAGAAGACCAGGCCTTCGTTGACGTTGATGGCGAGACAGTAGGTCATGGTGCTTAGGGATCGCTTGAGTATTTTCTATCTAACCACATAAGTTGACCGGAATAAACACAGACGAATCTATCACCCGGTCGCCGGTGATCGTGGGTTCGGCGATGCAATAGTAGGCGCCGGCCTGCTTGCGCGTCGGGGTGGCGCGCATGTCGACGTTCATGCAGTCCGGGTTGCGGACGCGGCGACGTCATGACATTCCACCACCCAGGGCCTTCAGTGTCTGTTCGCGCCGCCCGGCCCAGACATGAATGTAGACGATCTGTAGCTGGGACAGGAATTCCAAAGCGGTGATGAACGAGAGATGGAATCCCTTCGTGTCGGTGTCGGAGGCAAACGTCGAGCGCATCGATACGGTCGCTGAAAGGCGTCGGTCATCGATGTCGATGTGGTCGCTCCGCCAGGATTCCTGTTTGCGGTCCTGGTCTTGGGTCGGGAGTCCCGGCGTTATGGTTGTTCGGTTAGCGTTCCAGATAGCTGTGGATGCCTTGCGCCAGGTCTCGCAGTTGATCCCGGTATAGCTCACGGATTTGCGGGCTGATGCTGGGGGTGCGGTTTACGTCAAGAACGATAGCCGTGCCGTTGGCCAGGATGTAGTCAAATCGACCGAAATCCACTCCGATGTCCCTCCGGAAGGTCTCCAGCTCGGGCGGGGTCGACACCTCCAGGAACCGGCGTTCGACGATGTTCTTGCCTTTGATGACGGGGTCGCGCGATGCGACCATGACATGAAAGGATCGGTCGCCGAATACATACCAATGGCAATTGCGATAGAGGCCGTTTTCGTCACGGTCTTCATAGAACCGCTGCACTACCAGGTCTGGGTCCTGCCAGACTTGCGGCGGTACCAGGTCGGGTGTCGCATGGACGAGATATTCCTCCGGTTCCAGGGTGGTCGGTACGTGGCTGGCAAGCAGGCGCGCGACCGTTCGCCCGAGGATGCCGCGGCGGCGGAGCCGTTGCTCGGGTTTGCCGCCGTAATTGAGGCTGGTTTTGACGATGACCGGGCCACGGTAGCCGTCCCCGGGGGCTACCAGGTGGCCACGACAAACCAGACGCTTGGAAATGTCGAGCAGCCTGCCGTTGATGGCCGCCGGGTACCGTTCGAGCAAACGAAGGTATGGTTTCGGCGTGATGGTCAGGTCAACCTGGTTGATGGCGGCCCGGGCACGGGGGCTGCGATATACGCCTTTTTGAAACCCGACCGTCAGGCCGGATTCCGCGAACAGATCCGCCATCAGGTTGATCAGGAAGTTGCTCTGCGGACCGACGGAGTCCTCGGAGTGGGACAATACAAGCAGGTCGTACATCGTGTTTTGCCGGTAGAGGCGGGGTAATTGCCCGGTCGATGGTTTTCGCTATGCTGAAGCCGGGCAAATACCTTTGCGCCTAAGTAGGGTTACCTGGGGTGCGTATCATAAGTGCCGGCGTCGAGGGTGTGAATCGTATGCCGGCCTCTGGCATCCTGTCATGCGGTGTCGTGATGGTTACGCAAGGTAAGCCGCCGCAGCCAACCCGGCTGCCCGGCCACTGGCAAAGCAGGCGGTGAGCAGGTAGCCACCGGTCGGCGCTTCCCAGTCCAGCATCTCGCCGGCGCAGAAGACACCGGGCCAGTTGCGCAGCATCAGGTTTCCGTCCAGGGCCGAAAAGGCGACGCCGCCGGCCGTGCTGATGGCCTCGTCGAGCGGGCGCGGCGCCGACAGGCGCACCGGCAGGGCCTTGATGGCGGCGGCCAGGCGGGCCGGGTCGGTGAACGCGTCCTTGGCCAGGCACTCGCGCAGCAGGCCGGCCTTGACCCCGGTCAAGCCAAGCCGGCTCTGCAGGTGGCTGGACAGGGAACGGCTGCCGCGTGGCCGGGCCACTTCGGCGGCGACCCGTTCGGGTGGCCAGTCCGGCAGCAGGTCGAGATGGCAGGTGGCCGAGCCGTCCGATTCGATGGCATCGCGCAGGCGGGCCGCATAGGCATAGACCAGGCTGCCCTCGACGCCATGTTCGGTGACCACGAATTCCCCCTTGCGGGTCTCGCCGGCAAAGCTCAGGGCCACCGACTTCAGGGGCTGGCCGGCGCAGCGTTCGCGGAAATGTGCGCTCCAGCTGGCCTCGAAGCCGCAGTTGGCCGGCCTGAGCGTGGCCACCTCGATCTTCCTGGCCCGCAATACCGGCAGCCAGGCCCCGTCCGAGCCCAGTTTCGCCCAGCTGCCGCCACCCAGGGCCAGGACGGTGGCGGCGGCGCGGATCGCCTGTTCGCCTGCGGGCGTGGCGAAGCGCAGGCGGCCGTCGTCGTCCCAGCCCAGCCAGCGGTGGCGGACGTGGATGTGCACCCCGGCGCCGCGCAGCCGGTGCAGCCAGGCGCGCAGCAGCGGTGCGGCCTTCATCTCGCTCGGGAAGACCCGGCCCGAACTGCCGACGAAGGTATCGACGCCGAGGCCGGCCGCCCAGGCGCGCAGTTGGTCGGGGCCGAAGGCCCGGATCATGGCCTCCAGTTCGGCCCGGCGCGCGCCGTAGCGGACCAGGAAGGCGTCCAGGGCTTCCGAGTGGGTGAGGTTGAGGCCGCCCTTGCCGGCCATCAGGAACTTGCGGCCCACCGAGGGCATGGCGTCGTAGAGGTCGACCTGGA
>JAAXVP010000167.1 GCA_013335435.1 Thiobacillus sp.
CTGGATTGATAAACCTGATGATAAGCTCTATTTCCCCAGTTCATTTTCTGATGCGGGACTTACGGTAGAAACTGGAAACGGCAGTAACTTTAAAACTTATGCTGACCTTCGTTTCAGGTATGGGACTGAGTTCCTCGAACCTGTAAGTAGGCTTGATATCCGGGAAGCCGGGCAACGTGGGTATTTCAGGCAACTTGGGTAGTTCGGGTAGATTTGGGAGGAAAAGGCAACTTATCCCGCCTTTTCCGTCCGGAATGCAGGCTAGAGATGGCAGGACCAGTGCCGCTACCAGTATCAGTGAGAGGACCCAGATCGAACGGCGTCGCATCGGCTGATACTCCTGTGATCGAGCTTCATCTGAGTATAGCATCTGCATGGCGGGTTGCGGCAAGTCTCAAGCGGTTGGGGTTTTGGGCAAGGAGTTTCCCGACTGAGGTCAGTTATTCAGGCGGTTAGCGTATTTCAAGCGGAACTTGGCCAGTTTGGGGGCGATGACGAACTGGCAATAGCCCTGGTTCGGGTGGTTGGCGAAGTAGTCCTGGTGGTAGTCCTCGGCCGGCCAGAACGTAGTCGCTTCGGCGATCTCGGTGACGATGGGGGTGGCGTAGGCACCTTCCGCCGTTAGCCGGGCCAGCATCGCCTCGGCGGCCGCCTTCTGCTCCGGCGTGTGCCAATAGATCGCCGAGCGGTACTGGCTGCCGACGTCGTTGCCCTGGCGGTTCGGGGTGGTCGGGTCGTGGATGGCGAAGAACACCTCCAGCAAGGCGTCGTAGCCGATCACGGCCGGATCGAAGGCGATTTGCACCACCTCGGCGTGGCCGCTGCGGCCGCTGCAGACCTGGTCGTAGCTGGGGCGCTCGACCTGGCCGCCCATGTAGCCGGAAACTACCGACTCGACGCCCTTCAGTTGCAGAAAGGCCGCCTCCAGGCACCAGAAGCAGCCGCCCGCCAGGGTGGCGATCTCGCTCATGGTTTCACTCCTTTGCCAACAGATGTTCCGCCAGTTTGACCCAGTAACTGGCGCCGAGTGCCAGGATGTCGTCGTTGAAATCGTAGTGCGGGTTGTGCAGCATGCAGCCGCCTTCGCCCAGGCCGTTGCCGATCCAGACGTAGCAGCCGGGTCGCTCGTTGAGCAGGTAGGCGAAGTCCTCGGCGCCCATGGACGGGTGGCGGTCCATGTCGACGTTGTCGGCGCCGACCAGGCCGGCGGCGACGTCGCGGCAGACCATCGCCTCGGCCGCGGTGTTGACGGTCGGGGGATAGCCGCGCCGGTAGTCGAGGCTGATCTGCACGCCATGGGCGACGCCGACGCCGTGGCAGATGCGTTCCATGGCCGCCTCGGCCTGGTCGCGCAGTTCGTTCTTGAAGGCGCGCAGGGTACCGCCGATGCGTACTTCGTCGGGGATGATGTTGTAGGCCTCGCCGGCATGGAAACGGGTGATCGACAGGACCACCGATTCGAGCGGGTCGACGGTGCGGCTGACCACGCTTTGCAGGGCCTGGACCAGGGCCGCGCCGGCCAGGACCGGGTCGCGGCCCTGGTGCGGCATGGCGGCATGGGCGCCGTGGCCGCGCACGACGATGTCGAACTGGTCGGCACAGGCCATCACCGGGCCGGCATGCACGGCGAACTGGCCGGCCGGCAGGCCGGGCCAGTTGTGCATGCCGAATACCTGCTGCATCGGGAAGCGGTCGAGCAGCCCCTGTTCAATCATCACCCTGGCGCCGCCGACGGTCTCCTCGGCGGGCTGGAAGATGAAATAGACGGTGCCGTCGAAGTCGCCCGCCTTGGCCAGGTATTCGGCCGCGCCCAGGAGCATGGCGGTGTGGCCGTCGTGGCCGCAGGCGTGCATGCGGCCGTCGTGGCGGGAGCGGTGCGGGAAGCTGTTCTGCTCCAGCAGGGGCAGGGCGTCCATGTCGGCGCGCAGGCCGATGCTGCGCTCGCCGCTGCCGCGCCTGAGGACGCCGACCACGCCGGTTTCGGCCAGGCCCTCGTGCACCTCGATGCCGGCCAGGCGCAGGGCGCCGGCGACCAGGTCGGCGGTGCGACGCTCCTCGAAGGCGAGTTCCGGGTGGGCGTGGATGTCGCGCCGCAGGCTGGCCAGGCGGGCACGGTCGGCAAGGAGGGCGGGGATCGGTTGCATGCGGATCACCAAAGCAAAAGGCCCGTGCCGACGGCACGGGCCGGGATGGACGGGCCTATTTCAGGACGACGATCTGGACGCGGCGGTTCTTGCTGCGGCCTTCGCGGGTCTTGTTGTCGGCCAGCGGACGGGTTTCGCCGTAGGACACCACGGCCACCCGGTGCAGCGGCAGGCCGCCTTCGGCGTGCAGGTAGTCGCGCACCGCCTCGGCGCGGGCCAGGGCCAGGCGCTGGTTGGCGTCGGCCGGGCCGGAATTGTCGGTATGGCCCTGGATTTCCACGTAGACGTTCTCGTTCGCTGCCTTCAGCTTGTTGGCCAGGGCGGTCAGGATCTGCTTGGTCTCGTCGGTCAGTACGGCGGAGTGGAAGGTGAACGGTGCGGTTTCATCGGTCAACTGGGTCTCGTAGACCAGCTTGCCCTCGGCCAGCTTGCCGGCGGCATTGGCCCGCGCCAGGGCTTCCTGGGCGGTCGCCGTGGCCAGGCTGATGTCCTTTTCATTGCGGCTGACACGCTCGTCCAGGGACTTGATCTGACCGTCCTGGGCGGTGAGTTGCTTGTCGGCGGTTTCGATCTTGTTGATCGCGACGGCCAGGGTCATCTCCAGGTTGTCGAGCCGCTTGCCGGTCGCGTTGTTGGCGTCGGCGCTGGCCGTGCTGTTCTGCCTGGCGGCATCCAGGCCGGCCTGCAGTTCGTCGATGCGCTTGTTGGCGCTGGCCAGGGCGGCTTCGCCGGCCTGCTGGCCGGTTTGCGCGCCGTTGAGGCCGGACTCCACCGCCTTCATGCGGTCTGACGCGGCCTGGATGGCGGCGGTGTTTTCGTCGATGCGCTTGGTGGCGGCATCGATCTGGGCCGCGATGGCCTCCAGGCGGGCACGACTGTCGGTGACGGCGGCGGCCTCAGGGGCAGGCGCAGCGGCCACCACCGGGGCGGGGGCGGCAGCCGGGGTCGGTACGGCGGCGACCGGAGCTGGGGCGACTGCGGCGGTTGTCGACGGTGCGATCGGTGCCAGGGCGGTGACGGTCGGGACGGAAGCCTTGACGGCGGCAATCTCGCCCTCCAGCTTGGCGATCTGGGCGGTGTTGCCGGCCAAGGCCCGCTGGGCGCTCTCGGCCTGGCCGGCGGCGGCGTTCAGCCGGCCGTCGAGACCGTCGATGCGCTGGTTGGCGGCGGCGACGGCAGCGACGTTGGCTTCGATCTGTTGGCCAGCGGCGGCAATCGAGGCCGAGTTGGCATCGACGCGCTGGCCGGTGGCGGCGAGGCCGCCGGCGACGTTATCGATCTTCTCGCTTGCCTTGGCCAGGCCGGCGGCGGTTTCGTCCAGGCGGCCGTTCAGCGCAGTCTGTCCGGCCTCGGTCTTGCCGATGCGGGCGTCGGCCTCGCTCAGCCAGCGGGTGTTCACCTCCAGGCGCTGGTTGGTCTTGTCCAGGGCAGCCTGGAGTTCATCGATGCGCTTGCCGACCACGCCCACTTCCTGTTGGACGAATTCCTTGGAGACGCAGCCGCCCAGGGTGAGGGCAACCAGGGTCGGCAGGAGCAGGGGTTTGGCGGATGGCAGTGGCATATGGGTCTCCTCGCGCCGGGTGGCGGGTTCCGATGTTGTTGGACTGGGAGGCGCCAGCTTAGGACAGACGGTTACGGAAATCCAGTCGCCCGGCCGTGTGGCCGCCAACCCGGTTGGTCCACCCGGTTGCGACCGGGTTGCTAACCGGAAAGGGGTGGTCCGCCTACCTTTACGCCATGGCCGGCATGGGCTGGCAAAGGCGATAAGGAGATCACCATGAAAACGACCGGAAAATGGCTGATGGCACTGGTTCTGGCGACCATGGCAGGCGGCCAGGCGCTTGCGGAAACCGGCAAGGCGAACAATGAAGCGCCGGCCGTGAAGTTGGCCGCCTGGGAACGGGTCGGTGAGGCCAACGCGAATGGCACGATGGCGGATGCCGCCGCCAGGACCCCGGCGCCCGGCGAAAGTGTCCTGCGGGCGCGCAAGGCGGACATGGTACGGCGCATGTTCTGGATCGTGATGGCGCATCGTTGAGACATCGAATCCGGGATCGGGGCGGCGACGCCCGCCACGGGGTAGCGCTGGAAGCAAGCGCTACCCCGTTTTGTTTGTTATCTTTAAGCGAGATGCCTATTCGATGACGGGGGTCGTTTCGTGGTTAATATTGCCCAGCTGCTCGAGGCCATGGCGAAGATGGAGTCCTCGGACCTGTTCTTCACCGCCGGTGCCCGGGTGAGCATGAAGATCGAGGGCTTGGTGCGTCCGATCGCCTCGCCGGAACTGATGCCCGACGACGTCCGCAAACTGGCCTACTCGATCATGTCCGAGGACCAGATCAAGCGCTACGAGGCCTCCTGGGAGATGAACTTCGGCTACAGCCTGCACGGCGTCGGCCGTTTCCGGGTCAACGTATTCCGCCAGCGCGGCGCCGTCGCCATGGTGATCCGGCGCCTGACCGCGCAGATTCCCGACCTGCCCGACCTCGGCCTGCCGGCCGTGCTCGGCCGCCTGGTCAACGAGCGGCGCGGCCTGATCCTGGTCGTCGGCGCCACCGGCTCGGGCAAGTCGACCACCATGGCCTCCATGCTGTCGCACCGCAACGTCACCACGCCCGGCCACATCCTCACCATCGAAGACCCGATCGAGTTCATCTTCCGGCACCAGAAGTCGATCGTGAACCAGCGCGAGATCGGCACCGATACCGAGTCCTACGAGACCGCCCTGATCAACGCCCTGCGCGAGTCGCCGGACATGATCATGATTGGCGAGATCCGCGAGCGCACCACCATGCAGGAGGTGATCAACTTCGCCAATACCGGCCATCTGTGCCTGTCCACCCTGCATGCCATCAACGCCCACCAGGCCCTGACCCGGATCCTCAACTTCTTCCCCCTGGAGACCCGCGCCACGGTCCTGTTCGACCTCGCTTCCTGCCTGCTCGGCATCGTCGGCCAGCGCCTGGTGCGCGGGGTCGATGGCCGGCGCATCCCGGCGGTCGAGGTGTTCGTCGCCGATTACCACATGAAGCAGTTGATCCGCGAAGGCCGCCTGGACGAACTCAAGGACATGATGGAACGCGGCGGCCACGAAGAGATGCAGAGTTTCGACCAGGCCATCGTCAACCTCTACAAGGCCGGCAAGATCGACCTCGAAGAGGCGCGCGCCAATGCCGATTCGCCCCGGCAATTCCACCTGCTCGTGCATGGTGACGGTGCCAACTCCAATGCCGGAAACATATCCACGGCGCAGACGAAGAGCCGCAGTGCCGCCGCACTGCCGGAAATCGAGATGTGAGGGCGGGGAAGAGCATGGAAAACATCAAAGCCAAGGAAATGGTGGTCGACATCAAGGAGCTGGCCTCCTTGCCGGCCGTATACCACCAGGTGCGCGGCGTGCTGGACAACCCGGACAGCTCGATCATCGACCTGGCCAACGTCGTCTCCGCCGATGCCGCCATCACCGCGCGCCTCCTGCACGTGGTCAACAGCGTCTACTACGGCCTCATGAGCCGGGTCGAGACGGTATCGCGCGCGGTCAGCGTGCTCGGCATGCAGCAAGTCCACGACATCGTCCTGGCCAGCTCGGTGTCGGCCATGTTCAAGGGCATGAGCCCGGCCAACATGAACATGACCCGGTTCTGGAGCAACAGCGTGATGCGCGCCCTGATCGCCCGCACCGGGGCCGAGATGGTGCGCGCCGGCGAGCTGGAGCGCTTCTTCGTCGCCGGCCTGCTGTCCGACCTGGGTCACCTGGTCATGTACGAAATCGAGCCGAAACTCGCCGAACTGGCCCAGATGCAGGCGGAAGAAGGCGACCGGCCGTTGCACGTGATCGAGCGCGAATTGATGGGCTGCGACTATGCCGATGTCGGTGCCGCCCTGGTCGAGAAATGGAATCTGCCGCCGCGCCTGGTCGCCGCCATCGCCGGCCAGATCGATCCGGTCAACGCCGAGGAACTCTACCGGCGCGATGCCGCCATGCTGCACATCGCGCGGGTCATGACCGACGCCATGGAACGCAAGATGGAAAGCGACGCCATCGCCCAGTTGTTCGACGACAGCATCTGGTCGCTGAGCGGCCTCAAGCCCGCCAACATCGGCACCATCCGCCTGATCGCCGAGATGAACCACGGCGAGGTGGTCACCCTGTTCTTCCCGCAATTGCGCACCGTCAACTGACCTCGCTATCATCAAGACCACAATTGCCACAGGGGCAATTGTGGTTGCGAAACGACAAGAGGAGACAAACCATGTTGAAGGTTTTGCTAGGTTCGCCGACCGGCATCCTATCGATCATCACCGTGACCGGCGCCATCCTGGTCGTGGTGTTCTGGGCGGTCTACTGGTACAGGCATTTCGGCAAGGACAAATGATGCCCTGCCGTTCCCTGGCAAGCGCCGGCACAAGCCGGCGTTTTTGTTTCCGGGCCGCGTTTTGCCGTTCACCTCATGCCATGGGCTAGCATGAAATACAGCATCCGCCTTTCGAGAGAGACGTCATGACCAAGCCCAACATCCTGTTTGCCTGCGTATTGGCCGCCCTTCTGGCGCCACTGGCTGGCTGCGAGACCCCGCCGCGCTATGGCGAAGTGCATGTGCGTGACCGGCATTACGACGTGCGCGTGGTGTTCAGCGACCGCGACATCGCCTACCTGCGCGACTACTACAGGCCGCGCCATCCGCACGGCTACCCGCCCGGCCTGGCCAAGCAGGGCAAGGTGCCGCCCGGCCATGCCATGAAACTGCGCCGGGGCGAGCCCTATCCGAGCGGGTATGCCTGGCAGCCGTTGCCGAGGGACATCGAGGATCGCCTGTCGCGCCTGCCCGACGGCTACGCCCGGGTCATTGTCGGTGCCGACATCGGCATCATGAATGTCCGGACCCGTATCGTGGTCGACCTCTTGGAAGACCTGGCCGATTGATGGCAGGTATCCGCCGAATGCAGCGCGGCAAGGTGCACGGCGCCGGATTGAACTGGCTGAAGCAGAGTTTGATTGAAGGCTTTTGGAAGAATCCAGCCTTGCTGTAACCAGCTGGATTTTCTAGGGAATCTGGTCGGGGTGAGAGGATTCGAACCTCCGGCCTCCACGTCCCGAACGTGGCGCTCTACCAGGCTAAGCTACACCCCGACTTGGACTGATCTCGGAACCGGGACCAGGGATACTGAGCAGAAACTGCTGAACGCTACCGACTGCTCAAAAATCGCGGCTGACCGCGAAGGCCGATAATTCTAGCAAAGCCGCTTTGTATTGGCTATCCGGAATTGCCGTCAAAGCGTTGCGTGCCAACTCCGCTTCGGCCTCGGCCTGGCGGCGGGCCTGGTCGAGAGCCCCGGTGTGCTGCACGATGGTGAGGATTTCAT
>JAAXVP010000168.1 GCA_013335435.1 Thiobacillus sp.
TCCACGGCTTGCGTGGTGGATTTCTGGAAGAACAGCGGCACGATCTGGACCAGACCGCCGATCGACACGACGAGGAACGTCAGCACCATCAGCCAGCCGATGTTCTTTTCAAGAGCCTTGTGAGAGAACATGCGAGGTCTCCTTTCCGTTAGGCCGCGACGGCTTCAGGGATACGGGCGTCGTTGACGGCCTTGCCCGCAGCGACGGTCTTCCACACGTTGTAAGCCATCAGCAGCATGCCCGCGAAGAACATGGTGCCGCCGATCAGGCGAATCGTATAGAAGGGATACATGGCGGCGACGGATTGGGCGAAGCTGTAGGTCAGCGTGCCGTCCGCGTTGGTCGCGCGCCACATCAGGCCTTGTGCCACGCCGGCGATCCACATCGAAGCGATGTAGAGCACGACGCCGATGGTCGACCACCAGAAGTGCACGTTGATCAGGCGGGTGCTGTACATCTCTTCGCGGCCGAACAGGCGCGGGATCAGGTAGTACAGGGAGCCGATCGTGATCATGGCCACCCAGCCGAGCGAGCCGGAGTGCACGTGGGCGATGTTCCACTCGGTGTAGTGGGACAGGGCGTTCACGGTCTTCACGGACATCATCGGGCCTTCGAAGGTCGACATGCCGTAGAAGGACAGGGCGGTGATCAGGAACTTCAGGATCGGATCGGTACGCAGCTTATGCCAGGCGCCGGACAGGGTCATGATGCCGTTCATCATGCCACCCCAGGACGGAGCGATCAGCATCAGCGAGAACACCATGCCGAGGCTCTGGGCCCAGTCGGGCAGGGCGGTGTTCAGCAGGTGGTGCGGACCGGCCCACATGTAGATGAAGTTCAGGGCCCAGAAGTGCACCACGGACAGCCGATACGAGAAGATCGGGCGGCCGGCCTGCTTCGGCACGAAGTAGTACATCATGCCCAGGAACGCGGTGGTCAGGAAGAAGCCCACGGCGTTGTGGCCGTACCACCATTGCACCATGGCGTCATGGACACCGGCGTAGGCGGAGTAGGACTTCAGCATGCCGACCAGCGAGGTGCTGCCGCCGAGGATCCACGGCAGTTCGGCGCTGTTGACCAGGTGCAGGATCGCGATGGTCACGATGTAGGCGCCGAAGAACCAGTTGGCCACGTAGATGTGCTGGGTCTTCCGGATCATGATGGTCCCGAAGAACAGCACGGCGTAGGACACCCAGATCACGGTGATGAGCAGGTCGATCGGCCATTCCAGTTCGGCGTATTCCTTGCCGGTGGTGACGCCGAAGACGAAGCTCAGGGCCGCGCACAGGATGACCAGTTGCCAGCCCCAGAACACAAAGGCGGCAAGCCCGTCGGACAGCAGACGGGTCTGGCAGGTACGCTGCACGATGTACAGCGAGGTGGCAAACAAACCGCAGCCGCCGAATGCGAAGATGACCGCGTTGGTGTGCAGCGGACGCAGTCGGCCATACGACAGCCAGGGTAGTTGCAGGGTGATGTCAGGCCAGATGAGCTGGGCGGCGATCAATACGCCAACCAGCATGCCGACGATGCCCCAGACTACAGTCATGATGGCAAATTGTCGGACGACCTTGTAATTGTATGTCGCTTCCATACGGGTCTCCTTCGCAGGGTGATGAGGATTCTACTTTTGTACTACGCCGAAAATCGACAGCGGCATCCTAAAAACGGAATTGATCAATGTCAATCAAAATGCGGCTAAATGTCATATTGACAAATTAATTACTTCCGTATCTTTTTATCAGATTCGTTGTCGTCGCTTGGAATTACCGGAGAATCGTCGTCCAACAGGATGCGATGCGCCGGGCCCTCCATGTCTTCGAACTGGCCGTGCTTGACTGCCCATAGGAGCACCAGGGCGATGCCGCCCACCAGGACCACGCTGATCGGGATCAGCAGATAGAGGATGTCCATGTCAGTCCTGCTTCTTGGAGGTGGCCGCACTGTACTCCGCCGGCTCACCCTTGTAACCCGATAAACGCATGGCGTTGAGGACCACCAGCAGGGAGGACAGGGACATGCCGATGCCGGCCAGCCAGGGCGTGACATGGCCCATGGCCGCGGCCGGGATGGCGATGGCGTTGTAGACCACTGCCCAGGCCAGGTTCTGCTTGATGATGGTCTGGGTCTTGCGGGCGATGCGGACGCCGTCGGCCAGGCGCGACAGCTCGCTCGACAGCAGGACCATGTCGGCGGCCGCCTGGGCCGCCTCGGCGCCCTGGTCGATGGCCACCGAGACCTGGGCCTGGGCCAGGACCGGGGCGTCGTTGACGCCGTCGCCGGTCATGGCGACCACGGCGCCGGCCGCCTGCAATGCCTTCACCGCGTCGAGCTTGTCTTCCGGCAGCATGCCGCCGCGGGCGTGCTCGATGCCGAGCTGCTGCGCCAGGGCGAGGACGTTCTCGGGCCGGTCGCCGGAGAACAGGTGCAGGCGCACGCCCATGCCCTTGAGCGCGGCGACCAGTTCGGCCGCCTGGGCGCGCGGTTCGTCGCCGAGGCCGAACCAGGCGATCGGCCCGTCGGCGTCGGCCAGCCCGATCACGGTCATGCCCTCGCCGCGGATGCCCGGCTCGGCGCCGACGAAGGACGGTGTGCCGAGTCGGTAGGCGCGGCCGTCGACGTTGCCCTCGAGGCCCTGGCCGGGGTGGTAGTGGATCTGGCTGGCCGCCTCGGTGATCGGGCCGGCGGCCTCGCGCAAGGCCGCCGCGACCGGATGGGTGGAACCCTGTTCCAGCGCGGCGGCGAGGACCAGGACCTCGGCACGTTCGCCGCGCAGGGCGACCGTCTCGATCAGGCGGAACTCGCCGGTGGTCAGGGTGCCGGTCTTGTCGAACACGAAATCGGTGGCGTGGGCCAGGGTCTCCAGGGCATGGCCGCGGGTCGACAGCAGGCCCATGCGGGTCAGGCGGCCGAGCGCCGCGGTGAGCGCGGCCGGGGTGGCCAGGGCGAGGGCGCAGGGGCAGGAAACCACCAGTACCGAGACGGTGATCCAGAAGGCGCGCGCCGGTTCGATCAGGTACCAGATGCCGGCCACGGTCGCCGCCACCGCCAGGAGGGCGAACACGAACCAGGACGCCACCCGGTCGGCGATCAGGGCCAGGCGCGGCTTCTCGGCCAGGGCGCGGTCGAGCAGGCGGACGATGCCGGATAGCACGGTATCGGCGCCGATCTTGTCGACCCGGATCACCAGGGGGCTGGACAGGTTGATGGTGCCGCCGATGACGCCGCTGTCGATATGCTTGCCGACCGGATGCGATTCGCCGGTGAGCAGGGATTCGTCGACGCTGGACTTGCCTTCGATCACCGTGCCGTCGGCCGGGAAGCTGTCGCCCGGACCGACCACGACATGGTCGCCCGGGGTCAGCTTGACCGCCGCGACCATTTCCTCCTCGCGGCCCGAGGGCCAATTGGGCAGTTTGATGGCGGCGGCCGGGATCAGCTTGACCAGGGATTCCGCCGCTTCGGCGGAATGCTTGCGGGCGTTCATCTCCAGGAAGCGCCCGGTGAGCAGGAAGAAGATGAACATGGTCACCGAGTCGAAATAGACATCGGCGCTGCTGGTCATGGAGCCGTAGATGCTGGCCGCGTAGGCGAGGCCGACCCCGAGCGCCACCGGCACGTCCATGCCGGCGCGGCGCAGCTTGAGGTCGCGCCAGGCGCCCTGGAAGAACGGCCAGGCCGAATAGAACACCACCGGCGTGGTCAGGATCAGGCTGGCGAAGCGCATCAGGGCCTGCAGGTCCAGGCCCATGGTGCCCTCGTCGGCCAGGTAGACCGGGATGGCGTACATCATCACCTGCATCATGCCGAGGCCGGCGATGGCCAGGCGCCGGATCGCGGTCTCGCGCTCCTTGCGGAACAGCTCTTCCTGGCGGCCGGTATCGAACGGGTAGGCCAGGTAGCCGATCTCCTGGACCGCGTGCAGTATCTCGGACAGCTGGATGCGGCCACTGTCCCAGCGTACCCGGGCACGATGGGTGGAGAAGTTGATGTCGGCCGAGAGGACGCCGGGCAACTGGCGCAGGTGGCGTTCGTTCAGCCAGACGCAGGCGGCGCAGACGATGCCTTCCAGGATCAGGCTGGCCTCGCGCACCTCGCCCTCGGCCTTGACGAAACTCTGCTGCACCTCGGGCAGGTCGTACAGCTTGAGCTGCTTGAGTTCCTCCAGGGCCGCCTCGGGCGTCTTCGGCAGGTCGGTGCGCAGACGGTAGTAATCGACATTGCCGGAATCGATGATGGTCTGTGCCACCGCCTGGCAACCTCGGCAGCAAGCCGGTTTGACCTCGGTCTCGAAGCGGACCGGATATTCCGAACCTGTCGGGACGGATTCGCCGCAATGGAAACAGTGCACTGGTATATCTGACATGGGGTGGCATTCTAGCCCGTAAAATCACGGCCATGATTCCATGGCTGTCCGAAACCGACCCGTTTCCGCCACCGGAGCGCGCCTTGCGCGATCCCGACGGCCTGCTCGCGGCCGGTGCCGACCTCAGCCCGGAGCGCCTGCTGGCGGCCTACCGGCACGGCATATTCCCCTGGTACGGTCCGGGCGAGCCCATCCTGTGGTGGTCGCCCGACCCGCGCATGGTCCTGGTGCCGGCCGAGTTCAAGGTCTCCCGCTCCCTGGCCAAGCGCTTGCGCCGGGGCGATTACGAGGTGCGCGTCGACAGCGCCTTCGAACAAGTGATGCGGACCTGCGCGGAGCCGCGGCCCGGCCAGCGCGGCAGCTGGATCGTCGAGGCCATGGTGCGCGCCTATTGCCGTCTGCATGCGCTCGGCCATGCCCATTCGGTGGAGGCCTGGCGCGACGGCGAGCTGGTCGGCGGCCTCTACGGCGTCGCCATCGGCCGCATGTTCTACGGCGAGTCGATGTTCACGCGCGCCAGCGACGCCTCCAAGGTCGCCCTGGCCCATCTCTGCGCCCGGTTGGCGCGCTGGGACTACGGCCTGATCGATTGCCAGATGGAGACCGCGCATCTCGCCTCGCTGGGCGCCCGGCCGATTGCGCGCACCGAATTCCTGGCTCGGCTGCAAGTGTTGGTAAACTTGCCGGACCACCCCGGAAAATGGTCGTTCGCCGATGACCTTGTTGACTGAACTGCCGATCCAGCGCCTGCAGTTCTACCTGACCGCGCCGTACCCGTGCAGCTACCTGCCGGACCGCCTGGCCCGCTCGCAGGTCGCCACGCCGGTGGCGCTGATCGACACCCCGGTGTTCAGCGAACTGGCCCGGCAAGGCTTCCGGCGCAGCGGCCACTATGTCTACCGGCCGCGCTGCGACACCTGCGCGGCCTGCCATCCCGTGCGCGTGAGGGTGGCCGATTTCGTCCCGCGCCGCAGTCAGCGCCGCTGCCTGAAGCGCAATGACGACTTGGAAGTCGTCCTGCGTCCGCTCGAATTCGACGAGACGCATTACGCCCTCTATCGCCGCTACCAGGCCACCCGCCACAGCGGCGGCGGCATGGACACGGACGACCGCGAGCAGTACCGCACCTTCCTGCTCACCAGCGGGGTCGACAGTGTCCTGGCCGAGTTCAGCCTGGACGGCCGGGTGGTCATGGTCGGCCTGTTCGACCGCCTGCTCGACGGCCTTTCCGCCGTCTACGCCTTCTTCGACCCCGAACTGGCAACGCGCAGCCTGGGCGTGTACAACGTCCTCACCCTGGTCGGCCTGGCTCGGGACATGGGCTTGCCCTACGTCTACCTGGGCTACTGGATCAAGGAGAGCGCCAAGATGGCCTACAAGTCCGACTACCGGCCGCTGGAAATCTTCCGGTACGGCATCTGGAAACCCTTCACCGACACGGAGCCCGCCTGATGGCTGAATTGCCCGCCGCCGCCGAACAAGTGCTGAAGATGCACGCCCCGTTCATCCACGCCGTGGTGGACGCCATCCGCAACCGTGCCCTCATCCCGCAACTGCTGGAGATGCTGCGCGAGGCCGAGAGCCGGGGTTGGCCGATCCTGGTGTCCTGCGTGCGCCAGATCATCGACGGCCAGCGCGAACGCACCCTGCTGCTCGGCCTGGACGAGGAGGACAAGGTGATCGTCGAGGCCATCCTGGCCGGCATCGACAACCCGGCCACCCTGCCGCCGCTCGGTCAGGCCGGCGATGCCCGGGCCGCCGCGCCCGGTCTCGCCACCATGATCCAGTTGGCCGCGCGCGGCAACGTCGAGGCCTTCGCCACCCTGGCCAACATGGCCGAGCAGATGATGAAGGCGGGCGGCGACATGGCCCGCCTGGGCGGCATCATGCGCAAGTTGATCGATGGCGAGCGCAACGAGGCCAAGCTGACCAAGGGCATGGGCGAGATGGGCCGCAAGCTGGTGCGCGACCTCCTGGCCGAACTCGAACGGGCGACTTTGCATTAAAGTACCGTACCCACACATATTAATAAATATGAGCACCCACACCGCCAAACCGGGCCCGACCGCCACGGAAAAGACCGCCACCCTCGACGAGGTCAAGCTGATGCCGGGCGACGTCCTGCAATTGCAGCCCATGGTCGAGGGTCCGCAGGAGCGCCTGACCGTGCGCATCATCGGCGTGATGAAGCCCAAGAGCGTCCTGGTCACCGCGCCCATGATCGACGGCAAGCTGATCTTCGTGCGTGACGGCCAGCCCTTCCTGGTGCGCGCCTTCTCCGGCCTCAACGTGTGCGCCTTCAAGTCCAAGGTGCTCAAGGCCCAGCACACGCCCTTCCCCTACCTGCACCTGTCCTATCCGGAAACCGTGCAACTGATGCGTATCCGCAAGGCGGTACGGGCGCGGGTCCAGGTCATCACCGCCATCTACGACAAGGAAGGCGGCAAGCAGATCGGCGCCGGCCGCATCGTCGACCTCAGCGTCGGCGGCGCCAAGATACTGTTGCCGCGTCCGATCGACGCCAAGGAGCAGACCGTCTTCCTGGCCTTCAAGATCAAGCTGGACGACATCGAGGAGATCGTCGAGACCCCGGCCACCATCCGTTCCGCCGGCGAGGAAGACGACGAGGAAGGGCGCAAGGCCACTTCGCTGGGCGTCCAGTTCGGCGAACTGCAACAGCAGCAGCGCCTGCTCATCATGAACCTGGTCTACCAGTACCTGCTCAAGGAATCCGACTGATGCGCGTCTACCACGACCTGCTCCGGCACGTACTCGCCCACGGCACCCGCAAGGCCGACCGCACCGGCACCGGCACCCTCTCGGTGTTCGGCCACCAGATGCGCTTCGACCTGGCCGAGGGTTTCCCGCTCCTGACCACCAAGAAGGTGCACCTGAAGTCGGTCATCCACGAGCTGCTCTGGTTCCTCCAGGGCGACACCAACATCAAGTACCTGAAGGACAACGGCGTCAGCATCTGGGACGAATGGGCCGACACCAACGGCGACCTCGGCCCCATCTACGGCTACCAGTGGCGCAACTGGCCGGCCCCGGACGGCCGCCACATCGACCAGATCCAGGAGGTCCTGGACACCCTGCGGAACAACCCGGACTCCCGCCGCATCATCGTCTCGGCCTGGAA
>JAAXVP010000169.1 GCA_013335435.1 Thiobacillus sp.
GGCCGTCCACCGCCAGCACCACGTAGCTGCCACTCGTCGGCAGGCCCTCGCCGGCTTCGTAGATCGTGTTCGCCGAGACGTAGTCGCCGTCCACCACCGCGAACAGCTTCAGCGTGTAGGACAAACCTGCCTCGGTCTGGACGGCTGCGCCTTCGAAGGGCTGTATCTCGGCAGGCTGGCTGGCGTCGTACTGATATTCCAGCGGGGTCACGCTTTCGCTGATGCGCAGCAGGCGCACGAAGTTGTTGCCGCCGTTTTCGCCACCTACCCCGGCGGCGAGGCCGGCTGCCGTTTCTTCGAGCAGGTTGTCAAGTTGGCCACCTTGTTCGATGGCCTGGATGACCTTGTCGATCTCTGCACCACCGACGGCCGCCTGGTTCAGGTCGGGGCGGTAGTCGTGGGCCACCTCCGGCGTCATCTGGAAGGCGTCTTCCGGCAGGATCGTGGTGCGATGGCCGTCCATGAAGGCGATCTCCAGCTTGGCCTCAGGCATGGTGATCAGGGTCTCGCCCTGGTGTATCGGGTCTCCTACCTTGAGTGCCCGCATCGAGCCATCGGCCGCTCGGGCATAGGCTTCACCTTTGACGAACGAAACGTGGGCAATCGCTTGAGATTGGACGGCAGCCATGATTTTCCTCTGTACGTGCGGGACACGAATTGGTATGGCTGACGTTTTAAGTACTTATACGTCCAATGAATATTGGACCGTGGTACAGGGAAATTCGTACTAGCGGCCGATTCCGGCCGGCCTTGGGTCAGGCGGACGCGCCGCCGAACAGGATGGCGAGCTGCATCCGGTCACGCGCGCCGAGACGCTCGAAGATGGCGGAAAGGTGCGCCTTCACGGTGCGCTCGGTAATGCCCAGATGACGGGCGACTTCCTTGTTGCTGGCGCCGGCGGCGACGGCGAGTGCGACTTCCCGCTCGCGCGGGCTGAGCAGGGCCAATTTTTCTTCAACCCGGCGAATCTGGGCCGGTTGCATGCGCGACAGGGAGTCGCGCAGGCGGTTCATCAACTCAGGACCGACCCATAGGCCGCCGTTCTCGACCACCGTGGCGATCTGGCGCAGGACTTCCGGATTGGACAGGGCATTGGTATAGCCCGAGGCACCCGCCTCCAGGCAGGTGATGCCTTCCTCCTGGTCGGTCTGGTTGCTCAGGGCGACCACGGCGCAGCCGGGCGCGAGCCGGATCGCCAACTGGACCAATTCCGCGGCACTGCCGTCTGTCCGCCGCTCCTGCGCCATGCTCGCGGCCCCGGACGGGACAGGAGCCGGCTCGTTCGCGAGATGCAGCCAGATCAGGGCTTCGCCCGGCCGGGCGACCAGGATGGTGCCGATGCTGGAATAGGAAACCACCTCGGCATCCGGGAAGGCTTCGCGCCAGCGCTCGACTTCGCGGGTACGCCGGGTCAGGAAGATATGCCTCTTCATCGCCGTCATCGTTCGGTCAGGGCATGGGTATGCGCCCGCAGGATCGGTTTGAGCAGGTAGGACAGCACGCTCTTCTTGCCGGTCATGATGTCCACTTCGGCCACCATGCCGGGCAGGATGGGCAGGTTCTCGCCCAGGCTGGATTTCAGCGTGCGCACCCGGATGACATAGAAGGCGTTGCCCTTCTCGTCGGTGATGGTATCGGCGCCGATCTGGTCGACCACAGCCTCGAGGCCGCCGTAGATGGAAAAGTCGTAGGCGGTGAAACGCACGATGGCCTTGAGGCCGGGGCGCAGGAAGGCGATGTCCTTGGGCAATATCTTCACCTCCAGGAGCAGCACATCCTCCAGCGGCACCACCTCGATGATGTCGGCGCCGGGCTGGACCACGCCGCCGACGGTATTGACCAGCAGGCGCTTGACCGTACCCTTGACCGGCGACTTCACCGAGGAGTGCTTGACCCGGTCCGACAGGGCGGCGCTGCCCTCGGACAGGCTGTTGATCTTGGCCATGGTGTCGGCCAGTTCGATGCGGGCCTGGTTGCGGAAATTGAGGTCGACTTCCTGGATCTTGCGCTCGGCCTCGGAAATGGCGGACTGAAGACGGACGATCTGGGTCGCGGCCTGGTCGCGTTCGCCGCGGAAACGGCCGACATCGCGTTTCAGGCGCAGCAGTTCGACTTCGGATACCGCACCCGAAGCGACCAACGGCTCCGTCACGGCGAGTTCCTTCGCGGTCAGGTCGTAGGCCTGGGAAGCCTGGTCGCGACGTGACCGCGCCTCGCGCAGTTCCTGGTTGCGCTGCTCCAGTTGTTGGCGGGCGATGCCGATTTGGGCATCGAGTTCGGAGCGGCGCGCCATGTAAAGGCTGCGTTCCTGCTCGGCCAGGTCGGGGGCTTCCTTGTTCACCTCGTCGGGCACCGAAAAACCGGCCCCGGTCGCGATCGCGCGCAGGCGCGCCGCCTTGGCCAGCACCGCCAGGTACTGGGCCTTGTTCTCGCCCAACGAGGACACGAAACGGGTCGGATCGATCTTCAACAGTTGCTGGCCGGCCTCGACCACCTGGCCTTCCTGGACGTTGATTTCCGATACCACGCCGCCGTCGACCGCCTGCATGACCTGCAGCTGGCGCGACGGGATCACCTTGGCCTGGCCGCGGGTCACCTCATCGACCTGGGCGAACGCGGCCCAGAGCAGGAGGATCAGGACGATGCCGCCGACCCAGCGCAGGATGAAGCGGGCACGCAGGGGCTCCTGCTGGACGCGCGCCCAGTCGGCATCGCCGACCCAGTCGAGATCTTCCTTGTTCTCACGGGGAATCCAGCGCACCAGCAGGCGGTCCAGCCAGCCGCGCGGATGTTCCGCCCAGCCCGGCAACGGGATGGAATCGGGCAAGGGGCCTTTCTTGGCGGGTTGTTCGCTCATTTCGCCCTCTCGATCCGGCCGCTCTTCAGGGCCTCGATGACGGTCGACTTGGGACCGTCGGCGACGATGCGGCCGTGGTCGACCACGATGATGCGCTCGACCAGGTCGAGCAACGAGGTGCGGTGCGTGACCACGACCATGGTCTTGCCGGCGCAGTAGTCGCGCAGCTTGCGCTTGATCTCGTCCTCGCTGCTGAAATCCATCGAGCCGGTCGGCTCGTCGAGAAGCAGGATCGGCGGCGACCCGATCACGGCGCGGGCGATGGCGACGCCCTGACGCTGGCCGCCCGAGAGCGACTCGCCGCGCTCGCCGACCACCATGTCGAAACCGCGCGGATGCACGTTGACCAGGTCGGTCAGGCCACCCACGTCGGCCGCCGCCAGGAGGGCGGCATCGTCGACGTCGGGCGAGGCGAAGACGATGTTGTCGCGCAGGGTACCGTAGAACAGGTTGGCATCCTGGGGCACATAGCCGACGTTGCGGCGCAACTCCGCCGGATCGAGCTGGCGGATGTCGACGCCGTCGATCCGGATCGAGCCGCCGGTCGGCCGGTACAGGCCCAGGATCAGCTTCTGCAGGGTGGTCTTGCCGGAGCCGACCTTACCGATCAGGGCGACGTGCTCGCCCGGCTTGATCTTGAAGGAGACATGGCGCAGGGCCTCGTTTTCCTCGTTCGGATAGGCGAAGCTGACGTCGTTGAATTCGATCTCGCCCTCGAAATGGCTGCGCGAGACGAAGTTGGCATCGACCGGGCGCTCGATCTCGTTGGCCATGATGCCGTCGAGCGATTTCAGGGCGGTGGCGGCGTTGTGGTACTGGGTGAGCAGGCCGGCCACCTGGCTGAACGGCGCCATGGCGCGCGAGGACAGCATGGAGCAGGCGATCAGGCCGCCCATGGTCAGCTCGGCACCGCCGATGCGGTAGACGCCCAGGACGATCACCGACAGGTAGACCATTTGCGACACGCCCATCGCCCCGTTCACCGTGGTCGACGCCAGCAGGCGCAACTGGGTCGAGGTCCGGGCCAGGAAGGTCGCGCTCTGTTCCCACTTGCGCTGCATGATGCCCTCGGCGCCTAGCGCCTTGATGGCCTCCAGGCCGACCAGGCTCTCGACCAGGTTGGCGTTGCGCATGGCGCCGGCCCGGTAGGTCGTCTCCGACAGTTCGTGCATGCGGTCCTGCACCAGGAGGGCATAGCCGATCACCAGGACCATGCCGACCAGGATGGGCAAGGCCATGACCCAGTCGACCCAGCCAATCACCAGGACGAACAGCAAGGCGAACGGCAGGTCGATCAGGGTGGTCACCGTGGCCGAGGCGATGAAGTCGCGCACGGTCTCGAAGGAACGCAGGTTGGCGGCGAAGGCACCGGCCGAAACCGGCCGGCTCTCCATCCGGATGCCGAGCACCCGTTCCATGATCCGGGCCGACAGGTCGACGTCGACCCGGCTGCCGGCGCGGTCGATCAGGTAGCCGCGCATCATGCGCAGGGTGATGTCGGAGACCATCACGATGACCAGGCCGACCGCCAGCATCCACATGGTCTCGGTGGCCTGGTTGGGCACCACGCGGTCGTACACGTTCATGGTGAACATGGGCAGGGCGACCGCGAACAGGTTGATCAGGAAGGCCGCCAGCAGGATGTCCTTGTAGACCGGCATGTTTTCCAGGATGGCGCCCCAGAACCAGTGCCGGCGGCGGATGTCGCGCACCTCGGGGGCCCGGCTGTCGAAGCGGTAACGCGGCCGGCAGAAGATCGCGCTGCCGGTATAACGCGCCGCCAGCACCTCGCGGCCCAGGGTGGTCGCGGCCTCGCCCAGCTCGGGGAAGACCACCCGGGCCGAACCGTCCGCCTCCCAACCGACCAACAGGCAGGCCTCGCGGTCATGGAGCAGCAGAACAACCGGCAGCAGAGCCTCGTTGAAAGCATCCAGAGGGCGGCGCGTGACCTTGCTGGCCAGGTCGGCGCGCCGGGCGGCACGACCGAAAATGGAGGGGGTAAGCTGGCGATCGACCAGGGGCAAGCCGGCGATCAGGGCATCGCGGGTACGCGACACGCCGTGCATGCGCGCCAGCGCCATCAGGCATTCCAGCAGCGGGTCATGCCTATGCCCGGCATCGTTCGGCATTTCCCAAATCGGTGCCTGGGCAACTGTCTCTTGTGTCATGCGTTCCTCTATAGGGGCTTCACCCGACCACGAATCGAACCGTCAACGCATGCCCAGCACGCGCTTGAACTTGACCGCCAGCGGCTTGCCCTTGCGGGCCCGCTTGCCGGCGAAATTATCTGCTGTTTCGCTGCAAATTTGATAGTCGGTTTGCTTGTCGCCGCGGCCGACCCCGAAGATGGTGACGCAATCCACACAGGCCCGGGCGGCCAGCAATCCTTCCTTGCCATCGAGGGCGATCAGGATCACCCCCTTGCCGCCCGACAGTTCCTTCATCTCCTCGATCGGGAACCAGAGCAGGCGGGGTTCGTCGGCCAGGGCGGCGATGAAGCGGGCCGACTCCGGCACCACATTGGGCGGCAGCAGTTCGGCGCCCTCGTCCACCGTCATGTAGGCCTTGCCGGCACGCTGGCGCGACACCATGTCGGCGATGCGGCCGATGAAGCCGACCCCGGCCGTGGTCGCCATGAGCACGCGGGTTTCCGGTGCCGCCGACAGCATGGCCATCACCTTGCCGCCCTGCAATTCCACCAGGGAGGACACCGGCACGCCGTCGCCCTTGCCGCCGGGCAGGTCGACCGGACGCACGCTGTAGGTGCGCCCGGCCGGGTCGAACAGGATGACCGGGTGCACGGTACGGGTCTCGATCACCGCCAGTTCGCCATCGCCGTCCTTCCAGGTCAGCAGCGCCCGGTCGACGCCGTGGCCGGATCGGCTGCGGATGAAACCGTTCTTCGACAGGATCACCGTCACCGGTTCGTCGGCCACCACGTCGACGCTGGCAGCGGTGACCTTGGCGGCGGCCTCGATCAGGGTGCGGCGGTCATCGCCGTATTTCTTCAGGTCCTCGCGGATCTCGCGGATGATCAGGCGGCGCCGGGCGCCCTCGCTGTCGAGCAGCTGTTGCAGGCTGTCGCGTTCCTCCTGCAGGTCCTTCAGCTCGCGCTCGATCTTGATGCCTTCAAGGCGGGCCAGCTGGCGCAGGCGGATTTCCAGGATGTCCTCGGCCTGCACCTCGGTAAGCCCGAACACCATCATCAGCTCGGCCTTGGGCGCGTCGGCCTCGCGGATCACCTTGATGACCTCGTCGATACGCAGGAAGGCGATCATGCGGCCTTCCAGGATGTGCAGACGGCGAGCGACCTCGTCGAAACGGAACTTCAGACGCCGCTCGACCACCTCCATGCGGAACGCGCACCACTCGCGCAGGGCCTGGGGCAGGTTCTTCTGCTGCGGCCTGCCGTCTCGGCCGATCATGGTCATGTTCAGGCTGGCGTTGCCCTCCAGGGAGGTGTTGGCCAGGAGCAGGTTCATCATGTCGTCCGGCGTGACGGTCCGTGTCCTCGGCTCCAGCACGATGCGCACCGGGTGGGCCTTGTCGGAGTCGTCACGGAAGGTGTCCAGCACCGAGAGGACGGCGTTCTTGAGGTTCTGCTGCTCGGCCGAGAGGGCCTTCTTGCCGGCCTTGGGCTTGGGATTGATCAACTCCTCGATCTCGCCCAGGACCTTGGCGGTCGAGGTGCCCGGCGGCAGTTCGGTCACCGCGATGCGGTACTGGCCGCGCGCCAGCGGCTCGACCGTCCAGCGGGCGCGCACGCGCAGGCTGCCGCGGCCGGTCTCGTAGGCCTTGCGGATATCCTCGGGGGCGGAGATGAGCTGGCCGCCGCCCGGGAAGTCGGGGCCGGGGATGGCGGCATAGACCGCCTCGTCCTTGCCGCCCTGGATCAGGCCGATGCAGGCCTCGGCGACCTCGCGCAGGTTGTGCGGGGCGATCTCGGTGGCCATGCCGACCGCGATACCGGAGACACCGTTGAGCAGCAGTACCGGCAATCTCGCGGGAAGTAGCGCCGGCTCATTCAGGGTACCGTCGTAGTTCTCCCGGAAGTCCACCGTGCCGCGATCGATCTCGGACAGCAACACGTCCTCGGCGAATTTGGACAGGCGCACCTCGGTGTAACGCATGGCGGCCGGCGAATCGCCGTCGCGGGAGCCGAAGTTGCCCTGGCCCTCGATGAGCGGATAGCGCAGGGTGAAGTCCTGGGCCATGCGCACGGCGGCCTCGTAGACCGCGCTGTCGCCGTGCGGGTGGAACTTGCCGATGACGTCGCCGACGATGCGGGCCGACTTCTTGAACGGCGCGTCGGAGCGGTTGCCCAGCTCGCGCATGGCGTACAGGATGCGCCGCTGCACCGGCTTCTGGCCGTCCTCGACGAAGGGCAGCGCGCGGTCCAGCACGGTGGACATCGCATAGGTCAGGTAGGCCCGCTCGGCGAACAGGTGCAGCGGCACGCCGCCGTCGCCGTCGACGCTGTAGAGGGGCTGGTCGCCGGCCGGCGGCTCGGGCGGCTGCTCGGCGCTGGGTTCAGGCACCGGCGGCAGGTCGGCGAACAGGTCCAGGGAATCGTCGTCGTGGCTCATGCGAACAAGCCCAAGTGGTCATGGAGACGTCGCTCCCTCATCCCCAGCCCTTCCCCCGAGG
>JAAXVP010000170.1 GCA_013335435.1 Thiobacillus sp.
TCTTCGGCCTTGCGCTTGGCCTCGGCCTCGTCGGCCTTGCGCTTGGCTGCGGCCTCTTCGGCCTTGCGCTTGGCTTCGGCTTCTTCGGCCTTGCGCTTGGCTTCGGCTTCCTCGGCCTTGCGCAAGGCGGTTTCCATCTGAACAACGGTTTCCTGGGCCTTGGCCTCAGCCCGGCTGTAGGCCGATTCGGCCGTTTGCACGGTCTTCAGGACATCGGGGAGTAACAACTCCTGGTCCTGCAAGACGCGTTCGATGTGTTTGCGGGCATCGCTGGCGATGCCGTGCAGACGCGCGGCCGCATCCTTGACCTCGGCGACGGCCTGCGTCGTCACGCCGGCTTGGCGTGCGGCATCGGCCAGACGCTCGGTCTCCTGGAGCGCTTGGGAGGCTTCGTGGCCGTGCCGGGTGATGATGTCGACACTGTGTTCGAGGGCGTCCAGGCGTTTTCTGAAGGCGGTCTCGTATTGTCGCAAGGCCTCGCGCGTGGTGCTTGCCGCCGCGTCGCAGCGGCCACGGTCCTGGTCGAGCTGGTCGAGGGCGTCCTGGCCAAGCAGATCCGGGTTCTTCAGCAACTCCTGTAGCCGGGTTTGTGCCGTATCGGTCTCCTGGAGCAGGCCGGCGGCCTGGTCCCGGATCTCGTTCCTGGCTTCCTTTATCTTGTCGGCGGCGAGTACTTCCGCGACCTTGGCGGCAAAGACGCGGGCGCTCTCCTGCAGGCCGGCCATGTCCGAGCTCAGCTTGGCAGCCTTCTCGCGGGCCTCTTCCTCGGCCTTGAACTGGGCGGCTTCGGCGCGCTGGAGTTCCTCCTCGACCCGGCGCATCTCGTCTTCGGCCTTGCGCCGGGCTTCTTCGGCCTTGCGTCGGATGTCCTCGATCCGGTTGCTGCCGGTGCGGCCACTGGCTGTTTCGTCGACGCCCTTGGCGCTCGGGCTCATGGTGGCTTCGGCCCGACGCAGCTTGTTGAGCTTGAGCTGGGCCAGTTCGGCGTAATGGCCCTGCGGGTATTTCTTCAGGTAGATATCGAAGTCGTCGGCGTCGTTGCTGTCCTTGATGCTGCGCCAGAATTCGATCTCGATTTCGCTCTCGGCCAGGTTGGCGGTGCCTGCGGTTTGGCCGGTGGCGTCGGCCGCGGCGGTGCGGCCGGTTTTGTCCGCGGCGGCGGCGGCGGCCGCGGCCCGGAACTCGGTCATATCGATGATCCGGGTGGCCTCGGCATCGTCCTCGGCCGGTTCCGGGCCGGCCGCCGCGCGCAGATCCTCGATGAACTCGCGGGCGTTGGCATAGCGGTCGTCCGGTTCCTTGGCCATGGCCTTGGCGACGACCTGCTCCATCTTGGCGGTGACCTGGGGATTGATCGACGACGGTCTGGCCGGGGCCTCGGTGAGCACCTTGTGCATAACCGCCACCATGCTGCCGGAGAAGGGTTTCTCGCCGGTCAGGAACTGGTACAGGATGACGCCGGAGGAATACAGGTCGGAGCGGTTGTCGACCGACTCGCCCTTGATCTGCTCGGGCGACATGTAGCTCGGCGTGCCCAGCACGGTGCCGGCGTGGGTCTTGTGGGTGCTGTCGATGCGGGCGATGCCGAAATCGCCCAGCTTGACCGTGCCGTCCTCGGTGATGAACAGGTTGGCCGGCTTGATGTCGCGGTGGATGACGCCGCGGGCATGCGAGTAGCCGAGGGCCTCGAGCAGTTGCGTCATGATGTTGACGATCTGCTTGACCGGGAAGCGTTGGCCGGAATCGAGGTAGGACTTGAGTTCCTTGCCCTGGACGTACTCCATCACGATGTAGGCGAGGTTCTGTTCCTCGCCGTAGTCGTAGATGCCGACGATGTTCGGGTGGTTGAGCTTGCCGGCCGCCTTGGCCTCGACCCGGAACCGGCGCGAATGCTCCTCGGCCTCGGACTCGTCGAGTTCGTCCATGCGGATCGTCTTGATCGCCACGGTGCGCTCGATGACCGGATCGAAGCCCTCATAGACGATGCCCATCGCACCCTTGCCCAGGGTGCGGACGATCTTGTATTTGCCGAGTTGCTCGGGTGTGCTCACGGGCCTATGCGCGGTTCAGGACAGCCGGGGGAGGTTCAATGTGCCTCCGGGCCAAGAGCCGTAAGGGTATCAGGTTGCTGGCCACATTGCGCCCACTCGCCGGAAAGATAGGCCGGGAACCGGTCCGGGTCGGGCAGGTTTTCGCTGGCGACATAGCAGCCCGGCATGGTCTCGGTGCCCCAGGTGTGCCAGTAGGTGGCTGGCTGCCTGGTCGTGATCGGCCTGGCCAGGCCGATCAGGGTGTCGAGCGGCACGGCGTCGGGGAGCAGGAACACGCCCGCCTTCGCGGCCGGTCCCGACTGCGCCTGGCCGGTCTCCGGCAGATCCAGGGCCAGGCTGGCCAGGGCCTGGTCGAGTTGCTCCAGCGTGATGCGTGGGTCGAGGGCGCGCAGGGCAAGGTCCTCGACCTGGGACAGCCAGGCCTCCTGGCTGAACAGCAGGGCAGGCTGGGCCTGCTTGGGCGGGATCGGCACCGCCACGGTGAGCGGGAAATGGCGCCCGACCCGATCCACGCTGGGGAACCACAGGCCGAGCCAGCCATGGTTGCCGCAGACGCCCGGGCCGATCAGGAAGCGCCAGACCGGGCCGACCAGGTAGGTGTCGAGCCAGCGCTCGCCGAGCGTAGCCCTGGCGGTACCGATGCCCTGCTGGAGCCAGTTGTCCCAGCAATCGATGAAATCGTAGGGCAGGCGGCGCGAGATGAAGTCGCCCTGACTGGGGATCTTGCCGACGAAGCCGGGTACGAAGGCCATCCTGTAGCCTTCAGTTCGGGCAGCTGAATTGGCTCAGCTCACGCAGGCGGAATGGATTGCGCACGCTGGTGGCGCGCAATTCGAAGGTGGCGCGGCGGCCGTCCAGGCTGAAGGTCAGGTGGTAGCGATCGGACGAGCCGCCCTCGATCTTGGCCTGGTCGAGCAGGCGGAACAGGGCCCAGGGGCCGTCCGCGCTCAAGGTGGTGCCGCCCGGCGAGGCGGTCAGCTTGACCTGGTTGCCCGGATTCATGCTCGGCCAGACCAGGCGGGTGGCCATGCCGCGGCCGTTGCGGAAGCTGATGGTCTGGCCCTCGTTGACCAGGGTGACCTCGTTGAGGCCGTCCTCCAGCTTGACCAGGTAGAGTTCGGCCGTGGCGCCCGGGTTTGGGCTGCCGCCCGGAAAGAAGGCGTCGCGGATCACGCTGGCGCGCTGGAACTGGGCCACCGTGGCGGGCGACACGCTGCTCACGTTCTCGGTCAGCTTGATCGGCTTCCAGGTCGGCCCGGAGGCGTCGACGAAGCCTTGCAGGTTGGTGCGAAAAAACTGGTCCATGGTGCCGCCGGGGCCGAACAGGCGGGCGAAGTCACCCAGGGCGACATCCTGCCCGCTGCTGCGGGAAAAAGGGTAGCGGCCCGCCAGTGCCTGCTTGCAGAACTGGCCGACGCCGCCCGACATGGCCTTCTTGAGGCCTTCCTGGGCGACCGAGGCAGCCTGGCCGGTGGTCCGGTTGATCAGGCTTTCCAGCAGGTTGCGCGCCGGCGGCGGCAAGCGGTCGGCCTCGCTCTTGATACGGGCGATCATCATGGCGTCGGTGGGCGGCGGCGCGCCGCGCTTGATGGCCTCCTCGGTGGCGCGCAGCTGGATCTCGTACTCCTTGAGCAGGTTGAGGACGGCGTCGATCGGCATCGGCGCGCCCGGCGCCCCGGCGACCAGGTTGCGCAGCTGCTCGAAGTGGCGGTCGACCATGGCCTCCGGGTGCGCCTCGGCGGTGGCGGCGGCAACGACCTTGGAGGTGTCGGCGCCCATGATGCGGTCGACCGTCTGGCGCATCCGGTTCATGACCTGGCCGCCGGCCTCCTTGGCGGCAGCCTCGCCGGCGCTGGGCGGTGGCGCCAGGGTGGTCTCCTTGGCCACCGCGATGATCAGCATCTTGAGCGGCGAGTCGCCGGCCGAGAGCAGGGAGATGGTCTGGATGCTCTGGGCCAGGCTGTTGCCCTGGACCAGGCGGAGATCGCCGAGCATTTCGTCCCAGGTGCGGATGTAGTCGGCCAGGTAGAGGCGCTGGACCTCGGCCTTGATCAGGTCGGCGTTCTGGCCGCTGCTGCCGGCATACTGGGAACCGAGCACCCAGGACTCCTCTTCGGCGAGCTGTTTGACCAGGGCGTCGGCGCTGCCCGGGAAGACGCTCTTGAAGCCCCGCACGCTGAACAGTCCGGGCACGCCTTCGGTGAGCGGCTTGCCGCTGGCGCGGGTGAGCGCCAATGGCGCGGACGGGCCGGCGGCGTCGCTGATCCGGAAGTCGGGCGCATTGGCGCCGCCGCCGATCAGCTTCAGGCGGGCATAGGCACGCTGGGCCAGGGGCGCCGAGGCCAGCGCCCGGCGGGCCTCGTCGACTAGGCCCTTGTCGAGCGGCAGGACCATCTCGATGGGCTGCTGGATCAGGGCGACGCGCAAGTGGTAGGCCAGGTTGGCACGGTCGGCCTCGCTGATTTCGCGCGACAGGGTACGCAGCCAGTCGGCCTTGATCCAGGCCTCCGCCGCCTCGACGTCGAGGTGCTTGGCGTCGTACAGCATGAGGTAGGTCTTCAGGGCCTCGTAGCGGATGTCCGGGTTGTCGGCGCTACGGATCTGTTCCTCCAGGCGCAGGGCGATGCGCGGCAGGAAGGCGTCGCGCAAGAACTGGAAGTAGACCGTGCCGGCCTGGGCGCCCAGCTTGTCGCCCTGGTACAGGCCGAGGCCGAGGGTCAGGGGCACGCCCTTGTCGCGCTGGCCGTAGCCCGCCGGCAGGTCGCGCACGGCGTTCAGGACCGGCAGGATATCGGTCAGGCTGCCCTGCATGGTGGGCGGCATCTGGGCGGCCTGCTTCTTGATCTCGGTAGCCTGGACGTCGATGTCGTGGACCAGGGTCTGGTTGCGGAAGTAGCTCACCATCCAGCCGGCGACCAGGAGCACGGCCAGGAGGCCGGCGGCGGCGTAGCCGGCCAGCATGATGCGCTTGTTGCGCTGTTCGATGCGTTCGCTCTGGCCGGTCAGGTCGGATTCGGCGAAGGCGACGTCGCGCATGAAGCGGGTGATGAAGTAGCTCTTGCCGGAACTGGCCGAAGGCGGCAGAACCTCGCGTTCGAGGCCGAAGGCGCGCGACAGGGTGCCGAGGACGCGGTCGATCGGGCTGCCTTCCTGGGTGCCGCTGGTGAAGTAGACGCCGCGCAGCATGCCCTGTTCCTCGAAGGCCGAGCTGCCGAACACCTCCTGCAGGAAGTTGCCGATCAGCGGCTTCAGGTTGGTGAACTGCTGCGGGAAGGCATACATCAGGGCGCGCCGCTGGGGATCGCGCTCCGCCTCGATCAGTCCGAACAGGCGGCTGTACAGGCGTTCGGAGAGACCGTCGAATTCCTTGTCGAACTGGTTCAGGGGCGAGGCGGCACCGCCCTCGGCGCGGTATTCGAAGGTCGAGCCCCAGACCTGGGCACGGTCTTCCCGGCCGAGGTCGCCGTAGAACTCCATGAAGCCGGCCAGGAGGTCGCACTTGGTGACCATGATGTAGAGCGGGAAGCGGCAGCCCAGCTCGCCATACAGTTCCTGGATGCGCTGGTGCACGGCGCGGCCGTACTCCTGGCGCTCGGCGGGGGTCTGGGTGAGCAGGTCGGACACGCTCAGGGTGATGATGGCGCCGTTGAGCGGCTGCCGGGGCCGGAACTTGCGGATCAGCTTGAGGAAGCCCTGCCAGGCCGAACTGTCGACGGTCTGGTTGCTGGACTGGGTGGTGTAGCGGCCGGCGGTGTCGAGCAGGACCGCCTCGTCGGTGAACCACCAGTCGCAGTTGCGGGTGCCGCCGACGCCCTTGATGGCGTCCTTGCCGAACTTGTCGGCGAGCGGGAAGCGCAGGCCGGAGTTGATCAGGGCGGTGGTCTTGCCGGAGCCGGGGGCGCCGATGAAGACGTACCAGGGCAGCTGATAGAGGTAGCTGCGGCCGCCTCCGGCCTTGTTCTCGAAGCGGGCCTTCTTGAGCGTGGTGACCGCCTGTTCGAAGCGCTGCTTGAGGTCGGCGACCTCGCGCGCGGACAGGTTCTGGTCGTGGCCCTCGCCCTCGGTCAGGGCGGCCAGCATCTGCTTGTTGGCGCGCCAGTCGCGGAAGACCTTCCAGCCTTCGTAGGCGGCGAAGACCAGGATCACGAGCAGGATCAGGACGATCCGGCTGGTGACCGAGCCGAGCGGGCGGCGGTCGTAGAAGGCGAAGGCGGGGCCGACGAACCAGATGACCAGGGCGAGCAGGATCAGGCCGAGACCGACCAGCACCCAGCGGTTGGTGAAGAAGTTGCGCAGTTTTTCCTTCATGGTGGCTGTCCTAGCGGTTCATCTGCGGTTGGCGGCGGTCGGCGTCGGTCGATATCTCGTTGGTATGGCGCATGGTCAACCCGCCACCCTCAGGAGGACTTCCACGCGCCGGTTGCGGGCGCGGTTGGCCGGGCTGTCGTTGGGCGCCAGCGGCTGGGCGTCGGCCATGCCTTCGGTGCGTATCCGGGCCGGATCCTGCAGGGTCTGCTTGAGCATCTGGACCACCGAGTTGGCGCGCTCCAGCGACAGGTGGTAGTTGGACGGGAAGCGCAAGGAGCGGATCGGCGCGTTGTCGGTGTGGCCGGTGACGATGACCGAGCCGGGCACCACGTTGAGCGCCGCGGCGATGCGCTGGATCACCGGCACCAGATTCTCGTTGAGGTCGGCGCTGCCGGGCCCGAACAGGTTGTCGCCGTGGATGATCACCCGGCTCATCTGGCTGTCCTCCTCGACGTCCAGGACCCCCTGGGCGATCTCGTTGGCGAGCTGGCTGCGCAGGCGCGGCTGGTCGATCGGCGCGGCGGCGCGCTGGAGGTTGCCGGTGTTGGCCTTGATCGAGGCCAGGTTGGAAAACACCGGGTCGGAGTTCTGGTTGAGCAGGATGACCAGGGTCAGGAAGACCGCGAACAGGACGAAGGCGATGGCCGAGAAGATTACCCAGGCCGGGATCTGCCGGATCAGCGCCTTGGGCTTGCGCGCCACGCCTTGCCAGTGCGGCGACAGGTCGCGCTCGTATTCGCCGCGCTGCTGCCGGATGGTCTGGTGGACGCGGTTGCGCAGTTCGTTGAGCTGGGCCTTGCCGTTGTCGATGACCCGGTAGCGGCCCTCGAAGCCGAGGGCCAGACAGGCATACATGAGCTCGATGAGGTCGAGGTTGCGCAGCGGGTCTTCGAGCATCTTCTGCAGGAGCAGGAAGAACTTCTCGCCGCCCGAGGTTTCCTTGTGCAGGGTGACCAGGAGGCTCTCGCGCGCCCACAGCGAGGTGCCGCCCCAGGGCGTCGAGGAGACCGTCTCGTCGACCACGGTGCACAGGGCATAGCGGGCGACCACGACCTTTTCCGGCGCGACGCCGACCTGGCGGGCATGTCGTTCGAATTCGGCGATCTCGCGCAGCAGGTAGTCGCGCAGGCCCTTGGGGTCG